>VGCB01000134.1 GCA_016870235.1 Actinomycetota bacterium
GGGCGCGGCGCCGCCTCCGAGCCGATCGACCTCGAGGTGCGCGCCGGCGAGATCCTCGGGATCGCGGGCGTCGAGGGAAACGGTCAGAGCGATCTCGTCGAGGCGATCGTCGGCCTCCGCCCGGCGCTCGCCGGCTCGATCGAGCTGCAGGGCCGTCCCATCCATGGCCTGCCCGTCGCCGCGCGCGCGGCGCTCGGCCTTGCGCACGTGCCCGAGGACCCGCGCCGGACCGGGCTCCTGCTCGGGTTCCCGGTCAGCTGGAACATCGGGCTCCGGCACTTCCGGCGCGCGGGCCGCGCGCCGCGCCGCTGGTTCGTCGACTTCCGCGCCCTCCGTCGCCTCGCCGCCGAGGCGATCGCGACGTTCGACGTCCGCGGAGCGACCTCCGACCGGCCCGCGGGCCAGCTGAGCGGCGGCAACCAGCAGAAGCTCGTTCTCGCCCGCGAGCTCTCGACGAGGCCGGCGGCGCTCGTCGCCGTCAACCCGACGGTCGGCCTCGACGTGGGCGCGCAGAGCTTCGTCTACGAGACGCTCCGCGCCGAGCGCGACCGCGGCACAGCCGTCATCCTCGTCTCCACCGACCTCGACGAGATCGAGGCGCTCGCCGACCGGATCGCCGTCTTGTACCGCGGGCGGATCACGGGGATCGTGCCGCCCGGATCCGGGTATCGAGATCGCGTCGGGCAGCTGATGGGGGGCATGGACGTGGCGGCCGCGTCATGAGGGCGAGGCGCCTCGTCTCCTCCGGGCCCGCCGTCTCCCTTCTCGCCGCGGCCGCCGCCCTCGTCGTCTCGAGCCTGCTGTCCACGGCGGTCGGCGCCTCGCCCGGCTCGGCGCTCGCCGAGATCTGGCGCGGAGCCTTCGGCACCGAGTATCAGGTCGGCGTGACCCTGACGAAGGCGCTGCCGCTCGTGCTCGTCGCGCTCGGGTTCACGATCGCGCTGCGGGCGGGCGTCTTCAACATCGGGCTCGAGGGCCAGCTGTACGCGGGCGGGCTCGCCGCGGCCCTCGTCGGCGCTCACGTCCACGCGAACGGCGCCCTCGTCGTCCCGCTCTGCATCCTCGCGGCGGGTCTGGCCGGCGCCGCGTGGGCGCTCCTCCCGGCCGTGCTGAAGCTGTCGCGCGGCGTCAACGAGATCGTCTCGAGCCTCCTCCTCAACTACGTGATGATCTTCCTCGTCAACTACCTGATCGGCGGGCCGCTCAAGGACGGCTCCGCCATCTACCCGCAGACACCGCCGATCGAGGACGAGGCGCACCTCGCCGTGCTCGTGTCCGGGACGAAGATCCACGCCGGCATCTTCGTGGCGCTGATCGCCGCGCTTCTCGTCTGGGTCGTCCTCGCGCGCACGACGATCGGCTTCGAGATGGGCACCGCCGGCGCGAGCGAGCGGGTTGCGCGGTACGTGGGGATCGACGTGCGCCGCACGACGCTCGTTGCGTTCCTCGCGAGCGGGGCGCTCGGCGGGCTCGCCGGGGCCGTCGAGATCCTCGGCAACCAGTTCCGCCTGCTGCAGAGCTTCTCGCCGGGCTGGGGCTACACGGGGATCGCGGTCGCGCTCCTCGGCGGCGCGACGGCCTGGGGTTGCGTCCTCGCGGGGCTGTACTTCGGCGTCCTCGGCAGCGGCGCCGATCAGCTCCAGTTCAAGCTCGGCGTCCCCTCGTCGTTCGTCCTCATCGTCCAGGCGCTCGCCGTCCTCCTCGTCCTCGCGAGCGAGTGGCTCCGCGATCTGGCCGGGCGGCGCCACGCGGCCAGGCGGGCGCGGCGGCGTGTCGAGGAACACGCCCTGCGGCCGGAAGGTGCCGACCCGTGACCGCCCTCCTCGTCGCCGCCGTCGTCGCGACGACGGCGCTCCTCCTCGTCGCGCTCGGAGGCGTCATCGCGGAGCGCGCCGGCGTGTTCAGCATCGGCCTCGAGGGCTACATGCTCTCGGGGGCGTTCGCCGCGGTCGCGCTCTCCGAGAGCGGCGGCCGCTGGCTCGGGCTCTGGGGCGCGATCCTGGCCGGGATGGCGATCGCGCTGATTCACGCCGTCGTCTGCATCACGATGCGCGCCAACCAGATCGTGGTCGGCGTCGTGCTCACCATCCTCGCGCTCGGCGCGACGACGTTCGCGAACCAGGCGCTCTTCGGGCTCCAGAGCTCCGAGCTCAAGGTCGAGGGGTTCGACGACTGGGCGATCCCGGGGCTGCACGCGATCCCGTACGTCGGGCCGGCCCTCTTCGACCAGACGCTCTTCACGTACCTCGCCGTGCTCCTGCTCGTCGTCGTGGTCGCGTTCCTCCGCTGGACGCGTCGGGGGCTCGCGCTTCGCGCCGTCGGCGACTTCCCGCTCGCAGCCGAGGCGCGGGGGATCCCCGTGCTGCGGACGCGCTACGCCGCCGTGCTCGTGAGCGGCGCCCTCGCCGGGCTCGGCGGTGCCGCGCTCTCGATCGGGCAGATCGACTCCTTCGTCTCCAACATGACCGGCGGCCGCGGCTATGTCGCCCTTGCCGCCGTCATCTTCGCCCGCTGGCAGCCGCTCGGTGCGGCGGCGGCGTGCGCCCTCTTTGGCCTCGCTGACGCGATGCAGGTGTGGGCCGGCGTCATCGGCGTCGACCTTCCCTACGAGGTGCTCGCGATGGCGCCGTACCTCGTCACGCTCGTCGCCCTCGCCCTCCTCCCGCGGCGGAGCGGCATGCCCCGCGCGCTCGGCGTGCCCTACATCCGCGAGCAGCGGACATGAAGCTCTAGCTGTAGCACAACGACCACGCGCTGGCTGGGCGTGCTGGGCGAGTGCGCCGCGAGGACGATGCTTGTGTTGAATCAACACAAAGCTCGCACGGAGCGCTCGGAGCCGGCTACGGGCGCGACCGAGGACCACACAGCGCGCCGCGCAGCACGGCCAGACGGCCCGCGCTCATGTTGTTGGAGCGTCTTGGGCCAGCGGCTCAGCGCGTCTCGGCGTCCGCGTCGCCGAGCAGCACGAGCCGCCGGAACCGGTCGAGCTTCCGCATCGCCTCGAGCGTCCCGGCCGGCGGGTGCGCGTGGAGCTCGGTCGTCAGCGCCGTGCGTGCGGCGACCGCGTCGCGGATGCCCGCCTCGTCGACACGGGTGCTGCGGCGGTCGCGGACGACGATCTGGCCGTCGACGATCACGTGCCTGACGCCCTCGCCGGTCTCCGAGAGCGCGAGCCCGGCCTCCAGATCCTGCACGCCCGCGAGGCCGTACCCGGTGCGGTCGACGAGCACGACGTCGGCGAGCGAGCCGGGCGCGAGCGTCCCGGCGCGGTCGCGCAGCCCCATCGCGGCGGCGCCGCCGAGGGTGGCGATCTCGAGCGCCTCGCGGCCCGACACGTGCCGGTCGAAGCCGTCGTTGTGGAGGAGCGCGGCGAGCTTCAGCTGCGTCCACACGACCTGGTTGTCCGACGCGGTCGGGCCGTCGGCCCCGAGCGCCACCGGGACGCCCGCACGGAGGAGGTCGAAGACGCGGGCGATCCCGCTCCCCGTGCGCAGGTTCGAGGACGGGTTGTGGACGACGACCGCCTGGCGGTCGGCCAGCAGCTCGATGTCGACGTCGTCGAGCTGGATCCCGTGCGCGAGCGACGTCCGCGGGCCCAGGAGCCCGAGCGCGTCGAGGCCCTGCACCGCGCCCGTCCCGCCGAACTTCGCCCTGCAGACGGGAACCTGCAGCGGGCTCTCGAGCAGGTGCAGGTGGATGCACGTCTCGTGCTTCCCGGCCGTCTCGGCGAGCGCGAGCAGGAGCTCGTCCGTGCACCACTGAGCGCCGACGGGGCCGGCGAACACCCGCAGCCGGCCGCCCTCGGCGCCGTGCCAGCGGCGGATCGTCTCCTCGAGGAGCGCCTGCTGCTCCGCCACCGGCGCGGCCCCGGCGAAGTCGGTGAAGAGGGCGCCGGAGAGATCGAAGCCGTACTCGGCCGCGAGGTCGCCCGTGTAGTCGTGGTCGGCGAGGAGCGGGGCGATCGCGGCGCGGACGCCGACGTCGCGGTAGGCGCGGCCGACGGCGTCGATCGCCTCGAGCGTGGGCGGCGTCATCCACACGTGGTCGACGACCGCCGTCGTGCCGGAGCGGAGCATCTCGAGCGCCCCGAACGCGGCGGCGGCGTAGTGCTCGTCTGGGTCGAATCGCCCCGAGGTGCCGAACATCCGTGCCAGCCAGACCTCGAGCGGCAGCCCCTCGCAGGCACCGCGCAGGCAGTTCTCCGGCGAGTGCGTGTGGGCGTTGACGAGGCCGGGCATCGCGAGCAGGCCGCGTCCGTCGAGCGTGGTCGCGTCGGCCGGCGGGGGCGCCGAGCCGGCGGGGGCGATCTCTGCGATCGTCGTGCCCTCGATCAGGATGTCGACGGCGGGGCGCAGCTCCCCCGGGCGGACGAGCGCGTCGCAGCCCGTGATCGCGAGGCGGTCGCTACTGTCGGTCTCCGTGGCCACGCTGCCTCCTCTCCGCTTGTCCGGCGCGATTCTCCCACGTCTCGAGGTCGCGGTGGAGACGCTGCCCGCGCCACGCCGGGCGGGCGTGGCTCCGTCGAACGCGATCGACGCCCTCGGGCCGCAGGCGGTGGCGGTGACCATCCTCGGTGCGTACCTCCGCCCCCGGGACGGGGCGATCACGGCCGGCGGGCTCGTGAGGTTGCTCGCCGACTTAGGCTTCTCCGAAGGGTCGTCGCGGGTCGCCTTCACGCGGCTCGTGACGCGGAAGCACATCGAGCGCCGCCGCGCCGGGTCGACCGCGCTCTACACGCTGGGCGTCCGGGGCCGCGATCTCCTCGCCGAGGGCGATCGGCGGATCTTCTCGTTCGGCGCCTCCCGCGGCGCGGACGAGCCCTGGACGGTGCTGTGGCACGCGGTGCCGAGCACGCGCCGCGCCCAGCGCGCGCGGCTCGCGCGCCGGCTGCGGTTCCTCGGGTTCGGCCCGCTCCAGGACGGGACCTGGATCGCCGCCCACGACCGCGAGCTCGAGGTGACGAGCCTCCTCGATCGGCTCGACGTCGCGGAGTACGCCTCGGTGCTCGTCGGCCGGCCGGCGGCCTCCACGGACTTCCGCCCGGTCGTCGAGCGCGCCTGGGATCTCGAGGGCCTGTCGCGGCGCTACGAGGACTTCGTCGCCGAGTTCCGCCCGTTCCTGTCCGAGCGCGCCCGGCGGTCGATCAGCGATCGACGGGCGTTCATCGGGCGGACGCGGCTCGTCCACCTCTACCGCGGCTTTCCGATGCTCGACCCCGAGATCGAGCCGCCGCTGGCGCCGGAGCCGGCGTTCCGGGAGGAGGCGATCGGGCTTTTCGGGTACCTCTACGACTCCCTTGCCGAGCCGGCGCAGCGGTACTTCGACGAGGTGACCGGGCGATCCGCGGCCCGGCCGCGTGGGGGGTAGCCACCCGTGCTCCCCTCGGGGCGATCGTGATATGCATACCGGCCATGCGCGAGGGTGACTGCCGATGACGGCCGGAGCCGGACGCCCGCTCGACGGGGTCAAGGTTCTCAGCTTCGAGATCCAGGTGGCAGGGCCGTACTGCTCGATGATGCTCGCCGACCACGGTGCCGACGTGATCAAGGTCGAGCGGCCCGGCGAGGGCGACACCGCCCGCGGTGGGGCGCCGATGCTCTCGAACGACGCCGGCGAGAGGAGCTCCGGCTACTTCATGCGGTTCAACCGCAACAAGCGGAGCCTCACGCTCGATCTGAAGGCGGCCGAGGGGCGCGAGATCTTCCGACGGTTGGCGTCCGAGGTCGACGTCGTCGTCGAGAACTTCCGCCCCGGTGTGCTGGACGGGATGGGGCTCGGGTATGAGGAGCTCTCGAAGCTGAACCCGGGGCTCGTGTACGCGACGATCTCGGGGTTCGGCGCGTTGAGCCAGACGGAGGGGCCGTATTCGAGCCGTCCGGCGTACGACATCATCGCGCAGGCGATGAGCGGGCTCATGCACACGTGCGGCCAGGATGCGGGGCCGCCGACCTGGCTCGGGGTGGCCCTCGGGGACATCGTGTCGGGGATGAACGCGGCGTTCGGGATCATGCTGGCGCTGTACGAGCGGCAGCAGACCGGGCGGGGCCGGTTCATCGACATCTCGATGTACGACTCGATGGTGGCGCTCGCGGAGCGGTCGGTGTCCGCGTACTCGCTGACGGGACGGGTGCTCGAGCGGGGGAACGAGCCGTTCATGGCGCCGTGGGGGCCGTTCCAGACCGCTGACGGGTGGATCGCGCTGCTCGTCGTCACCCAGCGGGAGTGGGTGAAGTTCTGCGAGGCGATCGAGCGGCCGGACCTGGCCGACGCCGACGGCACGGGGTCGGGCCCGGAGCGGGCGTCGAACATGGCCGGGTGGCTCGGAGACGTGATCCGCGAGTGGATGCGGGCGCATCCCACGAGCGCGGTGATGGAGACGTTGCTCGCGGCCGGCCTGCCGGTGGGGCCGGTGCAGACGTCGGAGGAGGTGTTCTCGTGTCCGCAGATCGCGCTGCGCGATTTGTTCGTCGACGTGCCGGTGCCGGTGGCCGGGACGGCGCGGCTCGTGGGGACGCCGGTGAAGCTGGTCGGCGCTCCGCCTGCGAGGGCGGAGGCGGTGCCGTTGTTGGGTGAGCACACGGACGATGTTCTGGCTGGGCTGGGGTTCGACGCGGGTGAGCGCGAGCGGTTGCGCGCGGCCGGGGTCGTCTAGTGCGGCGTCTCACAACGAAAGACCGAAGATGATCGTTGTGAGACGCCGCACTACCATGTCCATCTTGGGAGTGCGGCGTCCCGAACCGGCACGGACTCCCGTCAAACGTTGCGAGAAGCCGCACTAGGAGATCGGGGGTGTTGGGTGCACGCGGATGATGTCGCTGTCGTCAGCGCGGTGCGGACGCCGTTCGCGCGGTTTGGCGGCTCGTTGCGTGACTTCTCGCTGCCCGAGCTCGGCGGGATCGCGGTGGCGGAGGCGATCCGCCGCGCGGGGATCGAGCCGGGTGACGTGGACGAGGTCGCGATGGGCGTCAACCTGCCCGGCGCCGACCGGTCGATCGCACGCCAGGTGCTGATCGAGGCGGGGATCCCGCCCGAGCGCGTCGCGTACACGTGTGATCGCGCCTGTTGCTCGTCGCTGGCCGCGATCACGCTCGCATCCCGATCGTTGCGGCTCGACGACGCGAAGATCGCTGTCGCCGGCGGGACGGAGAACATGAGCCGCGTGCCGTACTTCCTCACCCAGCAGCGGTGGGGGCACTCGCTGGGCGACGTGGTGTTGAAGGATCAGC
>VGCB01000135.1 GCA_016870235.1 Actinomycetota bacterium
CCGGCGCGGACTCCGCCACGGCACCGCACGCCTGCGGGCGATCCGGCCGAGCGAGAGGGAGATGGCGCCCCTCCTGCCGTTCGGCGTGGAGACGTGGGCGCAGGCGCTGCTCAAGTGGGCGCTGTCCGATCCGCGGGTCGATCTCGTGATCCCGGCGACCTCGCGTCCCGCGCGAGCCGTCGAGAACGCGGCTGCGGGCTCCCCGCCGTGGTTCGGCCCGGAGGAGCGGCGGCACATCGAGCGGCTCGCGCGCGCCCGAAAGGGGTAGGGCGCACCCGAATGTGAGGGATCGGACTCCCCCGAACGGGGGATGACGCGATCGAGCCGATGTCCATACTGACATCGTGCTCCTCCGCCTCGCCCTCGTCGTCGCCGGCCTCAGCGGGCTCGCCCTCGCCGCCTCCCCGGCGGGACACGCACACGTCGCGAACGTCGCCTCCACGGTCCCGCAGGGCGGAGTCGTCTTCGCGGTCGCCCGCGGCTACGCGCCGCCGAACGAGTTCTGCCAGGTCGTCTCGCTCTGGATCGACCGGGTCAAGGTACCGCCGGTGTCGCGGCGCGCGGACGATGCGGGCACCTGGGTGCTGGAGTTCAAGGCGACGCAGACGCGAGGCTGGCACTCGCTCGAGCTCCGGCAGGCGTGCGAGAGCGGCAAGGACGGCACGATCCGCATCTCGCGGGCGTTCACGTCCTTCCGCGTCACGTAGGCGTTCGCGCGCCGTCGACGCGACGGTGTCTCCCCTCGGATCGTGCGTCTTGCGTCGGTCGAAATCCTCCGGCTGCGGCCAGCCGGACGAACTGACACACATCTGGTGCAGTTCGAAACAGACACGCAACAGGTTTCGCGATATCGTGGAACACGAGGGGTGGAGGTCGGCGGCCCGGTAGGCATTGTCCTTTCGGGACATGCCCGGAACGGACAGTCCAGGCGAGCGGCCCGCCAAAGGCGAGCCAGTTGACGGCTCCGTGCCGAGCCGTCGCTCCAGCGAGCGGGCTTACGATGGCTCGCAGCCGTGCGCTCTCCGAACGTCGCCTGGCCGCCAGAGCGGATGAGCCGAGACCGATGCGCTATCGTCCGCGCGCCATGCGCGTCGGCGTCGCGAAGGAGATCAAGACGCAGGAGTACCGTGTCGCGCTGACGCCCGCCGGCGCCCTCGAGCTCGTCCACGACGGGCACGACGTGATCGTCGAGCACGGCGCCGGCGATGGATCCGGCTTCCCGGACACCGCGTACGAGGCGGCGGGCGCTCGCGTCGCCTCCGTCGACGAGGTCTGGGAGACGGCCGAGCTGTTGCTCAAGGTGAAGGAGCCGGTCGCCTCCGAGTATCCGCGGCTCCGCGAGGGGCTGACGCTCTTCACCTACCTGCACATCGCGGCCGACGAGCCGCTGACGAGAGCGCTCGTCGACTCGGGGATCACCGCGATGGCGTACGAGACGGTCGAGACGGCCGACCGTCGCCTGCCGCTCCTCGCGCCGATGAGCGAGGTCGCCGGGCGCCTCGCGCCGCAGATGGGCGCCTGGGCGCTCGAGAAGGCGCACGGCGGACGCGGGATCCTGCTCGGCGGCGTTCCCGGCGTGCCCCCGGCGCGCGTCGTCGTCCTCGGCGGCGGTGTCGTCGGCTACAACGCCGCGTACATCGCCGTCGGCATGGAGGCGGACGTGTGGGTGCTCGACAAGTCCGTGGAGCGCATGCGCGACCTCGAGGTGATGCTCAACGGCCGGATCACGCTGGCGATGTCGAACCGGCTGCAGGTCGAGGAGGTGATCGCCGACGCCGACATGGTCATCGGGGCGGTGCTGGTGCCGGGCGCGCGAGCGCCGAAGCTCGTGACCCACGACATGCTCGGCGCGATGAAGCCGGGCGCGGCGCTCGTGGACGTCGCGATCGACCAGGGCGGCTGCTTCGAGACCTCCCACCCGACGACACACGACGAGCCGACGTTCGTCGTCGACGGCATCGTCCACTACTGCGTCGCCAACATGCCGGGCGCCGTGCCGATCACGTCGACGCGCGCCCTGACGAACGTGACGATGCCCTACGTCGAGGCCATCGCGGCCAAGGGTGCGCGCCAGGCGGTGATCGACGATCCCGCTCTCGCAAAGGGCGTGAACGTGATCGGCGGCAAGATCGTCTACGAGGCCGTGGCCGAGGCGCACGGCCTGCCGTTCACACCGCTCGCCTCCGTTCTCAGCTGACGCACGACGACGAGCCTGGGGCCGAAGCCCGGCTCGCGCGGAAGGCCGGGTCGAGGCGCTGTCCAGAGCGCCGAGGTGGGAGTCCCGGCATCTGCGAGGAGCGTCGCATCGAGGGGAACAAGATCGAGGCCCGCCGTGCCAGCCGTTCGGTCACGCGGCGCTGGCCTCGACGAGGAGCCGCTCGAGCGTCCCGTCTCCGAGCGCCGCGGCGAGCCCGGGCTGGAGGTCGACGTCCGGTGCGTTCGTCCGGAGGAACGCGAGGAGATCGAGACCGAGCCGGGCTGCGGTCTCCGCGACCGTGGCGTCGTCGGCGGGATCGACGCCGAGGAGGACGGGCAGGTCGGTCGCCCACGTCGGAGGCGCGACAGTGAGCGAGAGCGCGGCGTCGAGCGCGTCGCGTCGATCGTGGACGCCGCGGGGCGGGTTGAGCCCGAGGAGCAGGCCGGGCATCCCTTCGGCGGCATCGCGCGCGTGCCAGCGAAGCGCGCGCCCGTCGCCGTGCGCAGGGGCGCGGAGCGTCTTGCGGAGACCCTCGAAGCAGTCCTCGAGCTCCGGCCGCGGCGCTGGGTGGTCGAGCTGCGAGGGGTCGTCACCGAGCCGTGCTCGTGCTTGTTCCGTCGCCCACAGGTAGCGAGCGTGGTGACGGGCCGGGAACCCGAGGCTCCAGCTCTCGGCGCGCTGACCGCGCTCGAGCCAGGCCGTGACGGTCTTGATGCCGAACGAGACGTGAAGCACACGCCCGCCGGCGGAGACGAACCACGACTCGTATCCCTCCGGGGGGCCGTGCGTGAGGAGACGCAGATCGAGGTCACTCGTCAGCGTCGCGGTTCCGCACGCGTAGCTCCCGGTGACGAGAAGCGCGCTCGGCGCCGGGTGAGCCGAGAGCGCACGCGCGATCAGTCTGTCGCGGACGTCCCCGGCAAGATCCTCGAACGCGAGCAAGTGGCTTGGCGCTCCGCGACGGCGGAGCGTCAGGCCGCCTTCTCGGCCTTGCGCCGCGCGCGCTGCTCCTTCGCGGCCTGCGACGGCGAGATGCGGATCACGAGCATCGTGATCGCGGCGGACGCGGCGAGCACGGCGACGATGAACACGACGAACAGGATGAGGCCGAGGACGGTGTCCACTCGCGCGTAGAATAGCCGCGTGCCGCGAGCGTGCGTCATCGTGCTGGACGCCGTCGGCGCAGGGGAGTTGCCGGACGCGGCGGACTACGGTGACGTGGGCTCCGACACGCTCGGGAACGTCGCCCGCGCCGTCGGTGGACTCGACCTCCCGAACCTGGAGGCGCTTGGCCTCGGCAACGTCGAGCCGCTCGAGGGTTGCCCGCCTCAGCCCGGCGCCCCGGCGGTCGCGGGCCGCCTGCTCGAGCGGTCGAAGGGCAAGGACACGACGACCGGGCACTGGGAGCTGATGGGCGTGATGACGCCCGTCGCGTTCCCGACCTACCCGTACGGCTTCCCCGACGACGTCATCGACCCCTTCATGAACCGGACCGGGCGCGGCGTCCTCTGCAACGCGCCGGCGTCCGGCACCGAGGTGATCCAGGAGTTCGGGCCCGAGCACCAGGCGACCGGGAAGTGGATCGTCTACACGTCAGCCGACTCGGTGTTCCAGATCGCGGCGCACGAGGAGACGATCCCGCTCGAGGAGCTGTACGAGGCCTGTCGCGTCGCCCGCGAGATCCTGACCGGCAAGCACGCCGTCGGCCGCGTGATCGCGCGCCCGTTCCTCGGCGAGGCCGGGCACTACGAGCGGACGCCGAACCGCCATGACTTCTCGCTCGAGCCGAAGCGGCCGAACTACCTCTCGACGATCCGGGCAGCCGGTCACACGGTCTACGGCGTCGGCAAGATCTCGGACATCTTCGCCGGCTGCGACGTCGACGAGTCGTTCCCGACGAAGTCGAACGTGGAGGGCATCAACCGGATCCAGGAGCTGCTCGAGAACATCGACTCCGGCCTCGTCTTCGCGAACCTCGTCGAGACCGACATGCTGTGGGGGCACCGAAACGACCCGGTCAACTTCCACCGTTGCCTGCAGGACTTCGACCGCCGGCTCGAGGACATCCTGATGGCGCTCCGCGACGACGACCAGACCACGGCTGCGACCCGACGACGGAATCGACCGACCACTCGCGCGAGCACGCGATGCTGATCGCGTACGCGGCCGGGAAGAACGCTGCCGGCCGCGTGCACAACGGCGAGTTCGCTGACGTCGGCGCGACCGTGAACGCGTGGCTCGGCGGCAAGCACCCGGGCAAGGGCGTCCCCGGGACGCCGTTCCTCGAGCGGTAGCCATGGTGGTGCGGGACGTGCACGAGCGAGCGCTCTCGGCGTCACCGGCGGAGGTGGGGGCGCTCATCGACTCGCTCGCGTCCGCGCACGACCGGCTCTGGCCACGGGAGTCGTGGCCGCGCATGCGGCTCGATCGCCCGCTCGAGGTCGGAGCCGTCGGGGGCCACGGGCCGATCGGCTACCGCGTCGAGAGCTACGTGCCGGGGCAGACGGTCGTCTTCCGCCTCAGCCGGCCGAAGGGGTTCGACGGCATCCATCGCCTCGACGTCGTCGAGCAGCCGGACGGCTCGTCCCTGCTCCGGCACGTGCTCGAGATGACACCGCGCGGACGGGCCCGGATCGTCTGGCCCCTGGCGATCAGGCCGCTGCACTGCGCCCTCGTGGAGGATGCCCTCGCCAAGGCGGAGGCAGAGGTCGGGCAGCCGCCTCGCATCGTTCCCTGGTCGCGACGGGTTCGAGCGCTCCGCTTCGTGCTGGGCCGCGGTCGCTCGCGCCGCCAGTCCGTCCCGGTCGTCGCTCCGGGCGGGTCACCAGCGTGCCGCTGAACGATCCCGACCTGGTGGAGCGCGAGGACGCCACGGAGAGCGGCCTCGAAGGCCGCAGGCCGCGTACCGCTTCGCCCCCGGCCCGGACCCGGTGCAGATCGCCTTCGGCGCGGTGACCGAGGCGCGCCGGCGCGCGTGCTCGAGGTCGGTTGCGGGCCGGGGGAGCTGGCGGCGCGGATCGCGACGACCGGCGCTGCGGTGGCGGCTGTCGACATCTCGCCGCGAATGGTCGAGCTCGCGGCGGGCGGCTCGTCGCCGGGACGAAACAGACGGCGACACCTGCACGACCTTCGCGTCCTGTGCGGGCAGGCGGAGCCGGTCGTGTTCGTGGCGACGAAGGTGAGCTGCAGGGTACGCCGCCGTCCGCGGTCGGCGCTGGACGTAGGCGCCGGGTTGCGAGTCGGTGCTCGGATGCCGGGCACGTCACCTTGCCGGGCTTGGTCGGGTGCTCGAACCGGCGGTGGCTGCCGGTGAAGCCGCGGAGCACCATCCATCACGTGGAACGACACGGATGATCTCACGAAGCCTTGTTCGTCCTATGCTTCCTGCCATCGGCAGCCTCCGCAAGCTGTCCGTTTTCGACAAGACAACGGGAGGCACATGCGTCCGGCAGACCTGATCGAGCGGAAGAGAGACGGCGAGGAGCTCGGCGCCGACGAGCTGTCCGAGCTGATCCTCGCGTACGCGCGCGACGAGGTGCCGGACTACCAGATGGCGGCATGGTGCATGGCCGTCTACTTCCGCGGGCTGTCGGGAGCGGAGACGTTCGCGCTGACGGACGCGATGATCCGTTCCGGCGAGACGCTGGAGCTCGGGAAGGCCCTCGGCCGCCGCGTGGTCGACAAGCACTCGACCGGCGGCGTGGGGGACAAGACGTCGATCGCGGTCGGTCCGATCGTGGCGGCCTGCGGCGTCCCGGTGGGGAAGATGAGCGGTCGCGGGCTCGGGCACACGGGCGGGACGCTCGACAAGCTCGAGTCGATCCCCGGCTTCCGGATCGAGCTCTCGACGGATGAGATGGTGCAGCAGCTCCGCGACGTGGGGATGGCGATCGTCGGCCAGACGGGAGATCTCGTCCCCGCCGACAAGAAGCTCTATGCGCTGCGCGACGTGACGGCGACGGTCGACATCGTCCCGTTGATCGCGTCGTCGATCATGTCGAAGAAGCTCGCGGGCGGCGCCGACGCGATCGTGCTCGACGTCAAGGTCGGCGACGGCGCCTTCATGAAGACGCTCGACGAGGCGCGGGTGCTCGCACGGGAGATGCTCGAGCTGGGCCGGCGCGCGGGCAAGGAGGTCGTCTGCCTGCTGACGGACATGGAGCAGCCGCTCGGAGCCGCGGTCGGGAACGCGCTCGAGATCCTCGAGGCCCGCGCGACCGTGTGCGGGGAGGGCCCACCCGACTTCACCGAGCTCGTGCTCGACGCGTCGGCGCGGATGCTCGCCTTCTCCGATCTCGGCGTCGACCTCGAGGAGGCACGGCGGCGGGCGGAGGCTGCGGTGGCCGACGGCTCCGCGCTCGCGATGTATGAGCGATGGGTTCGCGCCCAGGGCGGCGACCCGGATCCCGGGGTGCTCCCGCAAGCGCCCGTCGTGCGTCCTGTCGTCGCGCCCGTCGCGGGGACGGTGACGCGCCTCGGCGCGCTGGCCGTCGGGATCGCCGCACTCGAGCTGGGAGCGGGGCGGAGGACGAAGGCGGACGCGGTCGACCACGCCGTCGGCGTCGTCTGTCACGCGAAGCGCGGGAGCGTCGTGGCGGAGGGTGACGTGCTCGCCGAGGTGCACGCCCGCGACGACACGTCGGCGGAGGTCGGCGTCGCGGCCGTGCTCGCGGCGTACGCGATCGGCGAGGAGCCCCCGCCGGAGCACGGGATCTTGCTCGAGGTCGTCGGGGAGTGACCGGCTCCGGCGTTCCGGGAACGGGGCGCATGGGTGCGGCGGCTACATCCGAAAGCGGAGTGCCCGGTCGTGGTCTCGCTTCCTGAGCCTTGGTCGTCGGAACCGGCAGAGGCCGAGCTGGCCGGCGGGCTCGCTCTCGAGTTGCGGCGCGAAGTCGGGCCGGGGCACCTCCTCTGGCGGCGGGACGTGCGCGTCGTCGCGAAGTGCCGGGCGTGCGACGAGGTGCTCGTCGAGCTCGACGGCCGCGAGCGGCGACCACGTCGGGGAAGCCTCCGGCGCTGACGGC
>VGCB01000136.1 GCA_016870235.1 Actinomycetota bacterium
CCGGGGGCCGACGCCCACGCGGGCCGGGTGGAGACGTCGCTGATGCTGGCGCTCGACCCGGCGCAGGTCGACCTCGCCGCCTCGGCTGTCGGCGAGATCGGCCCGCTAGAGGAGATCCTGCCGGCGCTCCGCGCCCGAGGTGTTCGCGCCGTCTCCCCGAACGGCGTCCTCGGCGACCCGGCAGGGTCGTCCGCCGAGCTCGGTCGGTCGATCCTGAGCGGCATGGCGGAGCTCTGCGGAGCGGCGCTCGACGCGCTCCTCGCGTCCTGACCGTCCGGTCAGGCGTCGCCGCCGGCCTCCTCCACCGCCCGCGTCGCCAGCTCGTCGACGACGGTCGGGTCGGCGAGCGTGGTCGTGTCGCCGAGCGGCCGGTTCTCGGCCACGTCGCGCAGGAGCCGGCGCATGATCTTGCCGGAGCGCGTCTTCGGCAACTCGGGAGTGAACACGATGTTCGCCGGCTTCGCGATCGCGCCGATCTTCGCGGCGACGTGGCTGCGCAGCGTCTCGAGCATCTCGATGGAGCCGTCGTGCCCGGTCTTCAGGGTCACGAACGCGACGATCGCCTGGCCGGTCAGCGCGTCGGCGCGGCCGCACACGGCGGCCTCGGCGACGGACGGATGGTCGACGAGGGCCGACTCCACCTCGATCGTCGAGATCCGGTGGCCCGACACGTTCATCACGTCGTCGACGCGACCGAGCAGCCAGAAGTCGCCGTCGGCGTCGACGCGCGCGCCGTCGCCCGCGAAGTAGAGCCCGGGGAACCGCTCCCAGTACGTCGCCTTGAAGCGGGCGTCGTCGCCGAAGATCCCGCGCGTCATCGACGGCCACGGCCGCTCGAGCACGAGGTATCCCCCACCCTGCTCGACCCGCCCGCCCTGCTCGTTGACGATCGCCGCCTTCACGCCCGGGAACGGCTTCGTCGCCGACCCCGGCTTCGCCGTCGTGATCCCGGGCAGCGGCGTGATCAGGATCATCCCGGTCTCGGTCTGCCACCAGGTGTCGACGATCGGGCAGCGCTCGCCGCCGATGTGCCGGTGGTACCACATCCACGCCTCGGGGTTGATCGGCTCGCCGACCGACCCGAGCAGCCGCAACGAGGAGCGGTCGTGCTTCTCCGCGTGCTCCGGCCCCCACTTCATGTGCGCGCGGATCGCGGTCGGCGCCGTGTAGAGGATCGTGACGCCGTACCGCGCCACGATCTCCCACCAGCGGCCCTTGTCGGGGAAGTCGGGCGTCCCCTCGTACAGCACCGAGGTGGCGCCGTTGCAGAGCGGCCCGTAGACGATGTAGCTGTGCCCCGTGATCCAACCGATGTCGGCCGCGCACCAGTAGACGTCGCGCTCGGACTTGAGGTCGAACACGTAGTGGTGCGTGGTCGAGGCGCCGACGAGGTAGCCCGCCGTCGTGTGCGCGATCCCCTTCGGCTTCGCGGTCGTCCCCGACGTGTACATGAGGAAGAGGAGATCCTCGGAGTCCATCGGCTCGCAGGGGCACGATGCGGGGTCGTCGGAGACGAGCGGCGCCACCTCGTGGTACCAGTGGTCTCGCCCCTCGGTCATCGAGACGTCAGCGCCGGTCCGCCGGACGACGAGGGACCGGCGCACGCCCGGCGCCTCGCCCATCGCCTCGTCTGCGGTCACCTTCAGCGGCACGCGACCGCCGCGCCGCCACGCCTCGTCCTGCGTGACGAGCACCTCGCACTCCATGTCGTTCATGCGGTCGGCGAGCGCATCGGCGGAGAACCCCCCGAAGACGACCGTGTGCGGCGCGCCGAGCCGGGCGCAGGCGAGCATCGCCACCGCGAGCTCGGGGATCATCCCCATGTAGATCGCGACCCGCGTGCCCTTGCCGACGCCGAGCTGCCGCAGCGCGTTCGCGAATCGGACGACGTCGCGCTGGAGGTCGGCGTAGGTGATCGTGTGCGTGTCGCCGGCCGGCTCGCCCTCCCAGTGGAACGCGACCCGGTCGCCGAGCCCGGCCTCGACGTGGCGGTCGACGCAGTTGTACGTGACGTTGATCCGACCGCCGAGGAACCACTTCGCGTACGGCAGCTCCCACTCGTAGAGCTCGGCGTACGGGGAGAACCAGGTGACGCGCTCTCGCGCCTGCTGCGTCCAGAACTCCTCGAACGGCACCTCGTAGATCGAGGGCTGCGCGTTCGCCTCGGCGGCGAACGCGGGATCGGGTGGGTAGCTCCGATCCTCGTCGAGGAGGCTGTGGATCGCGTGGCTCTGGTCAGGTTCCTCCGTCATGTGCGCCTTCCTCGCCCTGTCCCGTCGTCAGATACGAGTCCTCGATCTCGGCGAGCCGGCCGCGCAGCTCCGCGGTCGCTCCCACCATCTCGATTCGCCCGCGACGCATCACATACGCGCGGTCTGCGTACCGTAACGCCTTCCGCACGTGCTGCTCGACGAGAAGGATGCCGCATCCGCGCTCGTCGGCGGCCCCGCGGACGGCCTCGAGGAGGCGCTTGACGACGAGGGGGGCAAGGCCGAGCGAGAGCTCGTCGGCGAGGAGGAGCCGTGGCTTGCGGCTCAGGGCGCGCGCCAGGGTCAGCATCTGCTGCTCGCCGCCGGAGAGGAGCCCGCCGCGCACGGTCAGGCGCTTCTCGAGCTCGGGGAAGAGCGCGAGCGCGTCGGCCGTCTCGACGTCGCCGACCCGGAGGTTGTCGACAGTGGAGAGGCTCTTGAACACCGACCGCTCCTCGGTCACGAACGCGAGCCCCTGCTGCGAGCGGCGGTGGAGCGGCGCCCGGGTGGCGACGCCGTCGATCAGCACCTCGCCCGCCTGCAGCGGCAGCTCGCCTGCGAGCGCGAGGAGCGTCGTCGTCTTGCCGGCGCCGTTCGGCCCGAGGAGCGCCACGACCTCGCCCGGCTGCACGACGAGGTCGACGTCCTGCACCACCGCTTGCGCGCCGTAGCCCGCGGTGAGGCCGCGCGCCTCGAGCACCGGAGCGGCCGCGGCGCTCAACCGTCGCCCTCTCGCCCCGGGATCGACGCGACCGCATCCGGCTCGTCCTCGTCCTCGGCCTCGCCCAGGTACGCGGCGATCACGGCCGGGTCGCTCCGCACCTGCTCGGGCGTGCCCTCGCTGATCTTGCGGCCGAAGTCGAGGACGACGATCGCGTCGCACACGCTCATCACGAAGCTCATGTCGTGCTCGACGAGCAACACGCCCATGCCCCAGTCGTCTGCGAGCCGGCGGACGAGGTGGGCGAGCTCGGCGCTCTCGACGTCGCCGAGGCCGGCGGCCGGCTCGTCGAGGAGCAGGACGCTCGGCTGGGTCGCGACCGCCCGCGCGATCGCGAGCAGGCGGCGCTGGCCGTAGGGGAGGTCGTCGACGTGCCGGTCGAGGTCGTCCTCGAACTTGAACTCCTTGATCGCCGCCACGACCTCGCCGGGCAGCTCGGGCTGCACCGGGTAGACGAGATCGCGAACGTACGAGAGGGCGTCGCGCGGGTCGGAGGCCGCGCGCAGGTTGTCGAGCACCGTGGCGTCGCCGAAGAGCTCGAGCGACTGGAACGAGCGGCTCAGCCCGGCACGTGCGCGGCGCGACGCCGACCAGCGACCGATGTCGACGCCGTCGAGCCTGATCGACCCGGCCGAGGGAGGCGTGAAGCCGGTGACCGCGTCGATCAACGTCGTCTTGCCGGCGCCGTTCGGGCCGATCAGGCCGACGATCCGGCCGGGCTCCACCCGCAGCGAGACCTCCTCGACCGCGACGACCGCGCCGTAGCGGACGGTGACGCCGTCGACCTCGAGCACCTTCGGCGGCACCGGCTCGCGCCGCTCGGGCGGCAGGGTCGAGGCCCGCTTCCGTCCCACGAGCACGCCGGGCACGGGCAGCATGGGAGGCGCCGGGAGCCGCTGCCGCACCCAGCCGATCTGGGCGATCATCTCGCGCGCGATCCCGTTCTGGTTCTGGAGCACGAGGATGATGACGATGATCCCGCCGGCGAACGTGACGTAGTTCGCGGCGCCGTCGGAGAAGATCGTCTCCATCAGCCGAGCGCCTAACGAGCCGGGCGCGAGGGTCGCCCCGATCACGGGCCCGAGCAGGTAGCCGATGCCGCCGATGAACGCGTACCCGACGTCGGTGATCGAGACGAAGTTCGTGAACGTCTTCGAGTAGTCGATCGACTCGGCGGCAAACGCGACGGTGATTCCGCCGAGCGCGGCGAGCGCCGCGGAGAGGCCGAACGCATACAGCTTCGCTCCCGGCACGTTGATGCCGAGCGCGGCGGCAGCCCGCTCGTTCGTCCGCACCGCGAGCAGCCGCCGTCCGCTGCGGCCTCGCCGGATGTTGCTGACGGCGAGCGCGGCGACGAGGAAGCACCCGAGCACGAAGAAGGCGTACCGCGAGACGTGCGTCGCGCTCGAGATGCTCCAGCCGAACAGCTTCGTCTCGCCGAACGGCGTGCCGAGGAAGCCGCCCGTGTACTTGCCGTTCGCGAACAGGATCAGCTCGAGCGCGGTCCCGAGGCCGAGCGTGACGACCGCGAGCGCGACGCCGCGCGTGCGCACGGCGGGAAGCGCGAAGACGATGCCGAGCGGGACGGTCGCGAGCACGCCGACGATCAGGGCCGCCCAGAAGGGGAAGCCGGCGGCGGCGACGAGCCGGCCGGCGGCCCAGGCGCCGAAGCCGGCGATCGCGTACTGCGCCAGCGAGATCTGGCCGGCGTAGCCGGTCACGACCACGATCGAGAGGAGGATCAGCGCGACCGAGAACATGACCGTGAAGGAGTCGACCCACACCGGCGGGGCGAGCAGGAAGAGCAGGGAGCAGATCCCGATCCCGACCAGGACGAGAAGCGGGTTCACGCGTCCGCTTCCCACCGAGGGCAGGCGCTGGAGGAAGAAGTCGCGGAGCGGGATCGCCTGCCCGCGGCAGGCCAGCACGAGGACGATGACGATGAACGGGACGGAGCGGTCGAACCCCTGTAGGCTGAAGTGCAGCCAGTCGGAGAGGTCGCTCTGGTACCGCTGCAGCTCCACCTGCGCAATCCCGATCGCCACGGCCGAGAAGAACGCGACGGGGAACGAGGTGAACGAGGCGACGAGCGCAGCCGCCAGCGCCCCCAGCATCAGGTTCGTCATCGTGCCGACCTGGAGCGTGACGATCGGCGCCACGAGGATCCCTGCGAGGCCCGCGAGCGCCGACCCCGCCGCCCAGTTGACGGTCGCGATCAGGTCGGGGGACTTGCCGAGCGAGGCGGCGGCACGCTGGTTCTCCGCGACCGCGGTCGTCGCGAGCCCGAACTTGGTGTGGCGGTAGACGTGCCAGAGGACGAGGCTCATCACGCCCGCGATGGAGAGCATGATCAGGCGGTCGAGCTGGATGACGACGTCGCCCCAGAGGTGGATGTTGTCCTCGGCCGACGCCGGCAGGTCGGACGGCGTGAAGCCGGTCTTCGTCCAGTAGCGGTCGACGTTCTGGTAGATGAGGAACATCCCCGACTGCACGGTGATGAGGACACCGAGCGTCGCGACGATGCGCGAGAGGGGCGACGCGCGCCGGAGCGGCCGCATCACCAGCAGGTGCGTGAGGGCCCCGAGCGTGGCCGAAGCGCAGACGCCGAGGATCAGCGCCAGCCAGAACGGGAACCCTGCGCTGTGCTGGAGGAGGTCCTTGGCGTAGGCGCCGGCGATGCCGATGGCACCGTGGGCGAAGTTGAGCACGCCCGAGCCCCGGTAGATGAGGACGAGCCCCTGCGAGGCGAGGGAGTAGAGCGCGCCGAGGCCGAGGCCGAGCAACGCGAACTGGATGAATTCGTCCATCGGGGAGACTCCTCGACGTCTCGCAGGGAGGCGACGGGGCCGGCCCCGACGACGGTCGAGGCCGGCCCCGCGTGCTCTGGCGACGCGCTACTTGCCCTGTAGCTCGTCCGTGAGGTCGAAGAAGCCGGGCTTCCAGGGGACGACCTTCCCGTTCTTGATCGTCTGGAACGTCACTGCCCGGTTGAACAGGCGGTTGAAGCCCTGGAGACCCGTCCAATCCTTCGTGAAGTCGATCTTCGGCACCATCCCGCCGGTGTCGAGGTTCGCTGTCTTGTTCGCGGCGTTGAGGAACGAGACGTTCGTCAAGTTCCCTTTCACGCCCGAGGCGATGATGTTGAACGCGGTGTACGCAGCCCACGTGCCGAGGCCGCCGAGGCTGTTGTAGTCCTGCTTCGGGTCGGCCTTGTACGTCTTGATCGCCGCGCGATAGTCCTTCCACACCGGCTTCGCGATGTCGGGGAACATGCCGGTGACGATGAAGTTGTTCGTCAGCTCCGGATAGGGCCCGGCGACCTTCGCGTCGAGGTTGCCCTGGGCGCCGAAGAACTGCACCTTCGAGCCCGTCTGCGCCAGCGCGGGCAGGAAGGCGGCCCAGTTCGCCTCGCCGAGACCCGCGATCACGCAGTCGGCCCCGGACGTCACCTCCCGTGCGGCCGGCGCGAGATCGCCCCCGACCTCCAGCGGGATCTTGATGTGCTTGCCCGTGAACTTCGCCTCCTGCCGGAGCGACTTGAGGATGTTCTTCGTCAGCATCTCGATGAACGCCGCACCCGGGTAGTCGAGGTTCAGGATGTTGAACTTGTTGCAGATCTTCGCCGCCATGTACGCATGACCGGCGACGACGGCAAAGCCGTTTCCGAGCGGGAACGACATCTTGCTCGAGAACTCCGACGCGTCCACCGGGCAGCAGATCCCGAACCACGGGATCTTGGCGCTCTCGAGGATCGGCATGATCTTCGGGCCGCTGAACGTGAAGGAGCCGACGACGGCGACCATCTTCTTCTCGACTGCCTCGCGCGCGCAGGCGGCGCCGATGTTCGCATCGCCCTTGTCGTCGCACAGCGTCACCTCGAGCTTGCGACCCTTGATGCCGCCCTTCGCGTTGATCCATGACTCGTAGATGCGCGCGGCCTCGTGGATGTTCTTGAAGTTCGGCCCGTTGTAGTTGACCGACGCCACCGTCATCAGGCGGATCGGGTCGGCGGCGGAGCCCGACTTCGAGAAGCCGGGACCGGCGGTAACGAGCAGGGCGAGAGCGAGCGCGGTGGTGCCCAGGACGGCGCCGAGCCACCTGCGGCGACTCGGGCCGGGACGACTGAGAGATCTGCTACCCAATGTCGGATCCTCCTCTGGATGTGTGTTGCAAGACAGGGCAACGAAGTACACGGGCAAGACGGGGCGGCGTCCCTGGAGCCGACTCGTGAGCGCGCGGGGCGAGTCA
>VGCB01000137.1 GCA_016870235.1 Actinomycetota bacterium
TCCTCGCGGGCGCCTGCCCCGACGAGGACGCGGCACGGCGCCTCGCCCGCCTCGTGGTCACGGCTGCGCTTGCCGCCGAGCCGGCGGAGGAGCCGGCGCGAGCCGCGGAGGGGGTCGTCGGCGATCCGCACGGGCGTAGCGTACGCGGTTGCCCGCGTTGCCCGTTGTCAGCTGCGTCCTGAAGGCGGCCTGACCGCTCAAGGGTCCCTGTTCGCATGCCGACGAACGGGGAAGTGCGCGCATCCTGGGCATTCCTTGCGCTTGGCCTCGGCGTGATCTCGCTGTATCCGGCGATGTCCGACCTCGATCTCGGCTACGACGTCTGGTTCGGGCTCTTCTCGATCGCGGCGTCGATCGCCGTCCTCGCCTTCGGCGCCCGCCGGGCGGTCGATCGCTGGCCCTGGATCCTGATCGGCCTCGGCCTCGCGGCCTTCGCCACCGGGGACGCCGTCTACGTCGTCTACAACGCCGCCGGCGTCGAGATGCCGTCGCCGTCCGTGGCGGATGGCCTCTATCTCACCGGGTACCCGCTGCTCGGCGCGGGCCTCCTCCGGATCATCCGCAAGCGCTCGCCCGGGCGCGACTGGCCGGCGCTCATCGACGCGGCGATCATCACGACCGCCGCCTCCGGCGCCGTCTGGGCGTTCATGCTCGGGCCGATCGTCGGCGACCGCGAGCTCACCGAGCTCGAGAAGGCGGTCGCGCTCGCGCAGCCGATGGCGAGCGTCGCGCTGCTCGCCTTCGCAACGCGGCTCGTCATCCTCTCAACCTCGGGCAACGGCGCCCTTCGGCTGCTCGTGGTCGCGCTCGGGCTCCAGCTCGTCGGCGACATCGGCTACGGGGTCGGCACCCTCCAGGGCTGGTACGGCGGCGAGGGTCCGATCGACCTCGCCTGGCTCGTCTCGTACGTCCTCTGGGGGATGTGTGCACTGCACCCGGCGGTGCGCACGCTCACCGACGAGGTGGACGCGCCGGACGAGGGCCTCGGTGGCCGTCGCATCGCGCTCCTCGTCCTCGCGATCCTCGGCGCCCCGGCGATGATGGCCTACGGGAGCGTCCGGGCAGGGAGCACCGAGCTCCTGGTCACCGCGGGCACCTCGGTCGCCGTCTTCCTCCTCGTCGTCGTCCGGCTCGGCGGCCTCATCCGCCGGCAGGAGCGCGCGCGCCAGCGAGAGCGGTCGCTCAGGAACTCCGCGGCCTCGTTCGTCAGCGCGCGGACGCGCGACGACGTCATCCGCGTCACCCGGGACACCGCGTACGCGCTCGTCGACGACGAGCCAGGCATCCGGATCGCGCTCACGGCGCTCGACGACGCGCTCGCAGACCGCGTTGCCGACGCGTGGGTGCTGGGGCCGGCCAAGATGACGGAGGAGATCCTCGGGCGCCTGCCCGCCCACGCCGTCGCCGACCATGTCTCGCGCGCCACGACGCTGATCGCACCCGTCCTCGAGCGTGGCCGTGCCGAGCTCGTGCTCGTGGCCCGCTCCGAGCGCCCGCTCTCCTCCGGCGTCGCGCACGCGCTCGAGACGCTCGTCTCGCAGGCATCGCTCGCGCTCGACGCTGCCCATCACGCCGAGAGCCTCCTCGAGCGCCGCAGTCAGGAGCGCTTCCGCTCGCTCGTCCAGCGATCGCGCGACGTCATCTCCATCCTCGAAGAGGACGGCACAATCCGCTTCGTGGCGCCGTCGGTGCTCGACGTGCTCGGCTACCGGCCCGAGGACGTGGTCGGTCAGCGTCTGCAGAGCCTCCTCGCCGAAGAGGACCTGACCGCCTACGCCTCGCTGATGGACGCCGTCGAGTCGGGCGGCGGCCGCTCCGAGCGCGAGTGGATGATCCGGCACCGCGACGGCAACTGGCGCACCTTCGACGCCGTGCTCACCGACATGCGCGACGACCCGTCGGTCGCCGGCTTCGTCGTCACCGCGCACGACGTGACCGAGCGGAAGGCGCTGGAGCGTCAGCTGACCCACCAGGCCTTCCACGACTCCCTGACCGGGCTGCCGAATCGCGCGCTGTTCGCCGACCGGGTCACCCACGCTCTCACGCGCCGCGCGGAGGGGGCGACCATCGGCGTGCTCTTCGTCGACGTCGACGACTTCAAGACCGTGAACGACAGCCTCGGCCACGCCGCCGGCGACGCGCTTCTCGTCGAGGTCGCGCGGCGGCTCCGCGGCGCGCTCCGGCCGTCCGACACGCCGGCGCGGCTCGGCGGCGACGAGTTCGGGATCCTCGTCGAGGACGTCCAGTCGCCCGAGACCCTCGTCACGGTCGCCCGCCGGCTGCTGGAGACGCTGAAGGAGCCCTTCGTGGTCGGGAGCGCGACCGCGCAGCCGCGCGCCAGCGTCGGGATCGCGCTCGGGCAGGCGGGTCAGAGCGCCGGCGAGGTGCTCCGCAACGCCGACCTCGCGATGTACCGGGCCAAGGGGGCCGGCGGCTTCCGCTACGCGCTGTTCGAGGACGCGATGCACCGCGCCGCCACGCAGCGCCTGCAGCTGAAGGCCGACCTCACGCGTGCGATCGAGAGCGGGTCGCTCGACCTCGTCTTCCAGCCGATCGTGGAGCTCGAGTCGGCCTCCGCGATCGGCGCCGAGGCGCTCCTCCGCTGGACGCATCCCGAGGCCGGCCCGATCGAGCCGGCGGTGTTCGTCCCGCTCGCCGAGGAGACCGGCCTCATTCTCGAGCTCGGCCGCTGGGTGTTCGAGCAGGCCGCCCTCCAGGCGAGCACCTGGGCGCCGCTCGCGTCCGGCGCGCAGCCCTTCGTGAGCGTCAACATCTCGGCCCGGCAGCTGCAGGACCCTGCGTTCGTGCCCTTCGTCGCCGGGATCGTCTCGCGGCCCGGGCTCTCGGCCGAGCGCCTCGTCCTCGAGATCACGGAGAGCACGCTGTTGACCGACCAGGAGACGGTCGTCGGCCGGCTGCGCGCTCTCCGCGATCTCGGCGCGCGCGTCTGGATCGACGACTTCGGCACCGGCTTCTCGTCGCTCAGCTACCTCCAGCACCTTCCCGTCGGCGCGCTCAAGATCCCGAAGCCGTTCGTCGACGCGCTGGTGGTCGGCGACGGGTCGCAGCTCGCGGACGCGGTCGTCCAGGTCGCCGAGTCCCTGCGGCTCGAGACGATCGCGGAAGGGATCGAGACACCGTCGCAGCGCACCGCGCTCCTCGGCATCGGCTGCGGTCTCGGTCAGGGCTTCCTCTTCGCCGAGCCGCTGCCGGCGCGCGATCTCGGCGCGTTCGGGCTCGGCGCCGGCGACCCGCCCAACCGTCGCGCGGCCGCATAGCGGGCTCTGAGGCCGCGGTGGGCTGCGGCGCGTGAGTGCTTGCGCGGCCGCGGGAGCGGGACGTAGGCTCGGGCCGATGCGTCGACGCCTCCTCCTCTCCGGGTCAGCGGTCGCCGCAGTCGTCCCGCTGCTCCTCCGCAGCGCCGGCCGGCCGACCGGTGACGCCCATTCGGCGGCGGCCGCTGCGACGTCTGCGCCGTTCGGCCGCGGCCGGACTGCCGCTCGGGTGCTCGAGGCGGTCATCGAGGGGTCAGCGTGGGCCGGCTGCCGGCTGCCCGCCGGCGCCGCGCACGCGCTCGCCGGGGTCGGAGGGACGGCGGAATGGGCATTGCGCCCCGCGAAGCGGGCCCGGCTCGCTCGGAACCTCGCCCATGCGATCGGGCGGGGCGAGCGGGAGAGCGCGGTGCGGCGCCTCGTCCTCGCGGAGGTGCGAAACGAGGCGCGGCGGTCGGCCGACCTCCTCTGGGCGCTCGGCGACCGGGCAGCCGTCCGGGCCTCCACCGCGATCGAGGGGCGCGAGCACATGGTCGAGGCGCTCGCGGAGGGGCGCGGCGCGATCCTCGCCGGTACCCACCTCGGTGGCTGGGAGATCGCCGCCTCGATCTCCGAGGACGCGATCCCGGGCGCCGTCACCGCCGTCGTCGCCGACAACTGGCTCGCCTGGGCGATGGAGAAGCGCCGGCGCGCCGTCGGGCTGCGGACGGTCAAACGGCACGAGGCGGCCCGTGGCGCCGCCCGGGCGCTCCGCGACGGCGGCACCGTCCTGCTGCTCGGCGACGACAGCTGGGGGGGTACCGCGCGCGTTCACCCCGTGCGCTTCCTCGACGGCGTCGCCGAGCTCCCCGCCGGGATCGTGACCCTCGCCCGCCTCTGCGGTTCGCCGATCGTGCCGTTCACCTTTCTGCCGGACGGGCCGCGCCGGTGGCGTGGGCGGTTCGAGCCGGCAATCGCGCCGCCGGGCCGCGCCGAGGGGGTCGAGGGCGAGCAACGCGTCCTCCAACTCCTTGCCGAGCGCTGGAGTGCGGCGATCGAGCGGGCGCCCGAGCACTGGGCAGCGTCCTTTCGGATCCGGTGGGTGGAGTCGTGAGCCGGTTCTCGGCCCGGCGGGAGCTCGCGATCGGGCTCGGCGTCTACGGCCTCTACCTCGCAGGGAGCCGCTGGAGCCTGAAGCGCGACGGGAGGACACGCGCGCGGAGGAACGCCGAGCGGCTCGTCGCGCTCGAGGAGCGGACAGGGCTCCACATCGAGCCGGCAGTGCAGCGGCTCGCCCTCCGCTTCCCACGCGCGCTCCACGTCGCGACCGCCGGCTACGCGGCCGGCAACGTCACCCTTTCGGCCGGCTGGCTCGTCCTCGCCTTCCGGCGCCGCGATCCCGACTACCACCGCGAGCGCCGGGCAGCCGTCGTCGCCTATCTCGGCGCCCTCCCGGTCTTCGCGCTCCTCCCGACCGCGCCGCCGCGAACGCTCGACGGCTTCGTCGACACGATCGCCTCGAGCGGGATCGACATCGAGCATCCGCTCCTCCTCCGCTTCTACAACCCGATCGCGGCCGTGCCGAGCCTCCACTGCGCGTTCGCCGTCGTCACCGGCTCCACGCTCGCGGACAGGAACCGGGGCGTGCGTCGATTGCTCTGGCGCGGTTACGCGCCGCTCGTCGCGCTCGTCGTCGTCGCGACCGGCAACCACTACACGCTCGACGTTCTGAGCGGGGTCGCCCTCGGTCGGCTGGCGCGGGCGCTCACCGAGTGACGGTCGACGAGGGGCGCTCCCCGGCCGTCCACTGGGGCCGCGTCGCCGTCGGTGCCGTGCTCGCAGTCGTCGTCGGCGCGGGCGTCGTCGGGCTGATCGGGCGTGCGGCGGGCTTCGGCGAGCTCGAGGAGGCCTTTCGGGGGAGCGACCCGACGTGGCTGCTCGTCTGCGCGGGCGGTCAGCTCGTCGTCTTCGCAGGGATCGGCGCAGCGTTCCGGGGGGCAGTGCAGTTCGAGGGAGGGCCGGACCTCGGTCGCCTCCTCGCCCTCCGGGTGATGGTGACCGCGTTCGGATTCTCGCAGCTGATCGCGGCCGCGGGGGCCGCGAGCCTCGCGCTCAGCTACTGGGCGCTCCGCCGGATCGGATTCTCCCGCCAGGAGTCGGCCGTCCGCATGATCGGGTTCCAGACGACGGTCTACCTCGTGTTCGGCCTCGTCGGCCTGGCGGCCGCCGCTGTCACCCTCGTCACGGGCGTCGCGCACCTCGGGATGGTCGTGCCGTGGCTCGTCGTCGTTCCCGCGTGTGTGGTCGCCGCCCGCTGGTTCACCGATCCCGTGCGCGTCGGGCGCTGGGTTGCCGCAGGTGGCGGGCGCCTGCGTCAGGGGCTTGCGATCGGCGTCGGTGCCGCCGCGTGGACGCGCCGCGCGCTCGCGAACCGCGCGGGGCGCGCGACCGCCCGCGGCGCGATCCTCTACTGGGTCGGGGACATCGTCAGCCTGTGGGGCGGGTTGCGAGCGGCGGGAGCCGACCCGGAGCTCGCAGCTCTCGTGCTCGCCTACGCGACCGGCTACCTCGCCTCGGCGCTGCCGGTGCCGTTCATCGCCACCGGCGGCGTCGACGCGGCGATGACCTTCGGCCTGAGCGCCGTCGGCGTCCCGCTCGAGACGGCGCTCCTCGGGGTCGTCGCGCACCGGCTCTTCGCCTTCTGGCTGCCTCTCGTGCCGGCGCTCGTCCTCGCCGCCGGCCTGCGCCGGACTGCGCACGCACTCGACCGTGCCGCTGCCACCGACCGATGACGGGCGTGCCTAGACCGTCGTCTCGGCTGGCTCGGTCTTCGTCTCGGCGGTCGCGGCCGCAGTCTCGGCGCTCTCCGCCGGCCTGTCGCCGATGGTCGTCTCGAGGTCGGCGTCGCCCCGACGCCGAAGTCGCGTGATCGCGGTCGCGCTCGTGGCGTGGGGGCCCTGCGACATCGTCTGCTCGACCGGCGGCGCGTACCACGACTGATCGGGGCGCTCGAGCGTGACGAGGCGCGGCGGCGGCAGCGCCCGCTGCTCGTCGCGGCGCCGGTCGGCGTAGGTCGCCGCCCACTCGACGAGCGAGACGAGGAGCCAGGCGGCACCCATCACCGCCGCGATCCACAGCGGCTCGAGGTCGGCGATCCCCGCGGCGACCGCGCACCCGGCGAGAAAGAGCACCTCGAACGGCAGCCGCGGGAGCCGCGTGCGCCGCCGCACGGGTGGGTCGATGATCGAGAGCCAGGTGTGGACCGCCGGCGCGGCGGCGCGCTCGACGCCGGCGCGCGCCGTGTCGTCCCAGCCCGGCTCCCCGGCAGCCGGGAGCGTGGGCGCGCGTCGCTTCAGCTCCTGCTCGAGCTCCCCGATCCGTCGCTCGAGTCCGGCGACCGTCTCGGCGACCCCGTTCTCGCGCCGGCCCATCATGCGTCGGTCGACCGCATCGCCGCGATCGCCTCCTGCGCGCGCGCGTGGATCCGGGCGCGCCGCTCCTCGATCGTCGGCGGCGCCTGCGTCTCCGTCTCGGTCTCCACGTCCGCGTCGACGGGCTCGGCCTCGGCCGCGATCGTCTCGGGAACGACGTCCGCCTCGGGGGCGTCCTCCTCCACAGCCTCCGCCTCGACGGGCGGCTCGGTGAGCGCCGCCGGCGTCTCGACCGACTCGCCGACGGGGACGGCGGGCGCCGCTTCGACCTGGCGCGACTCGGCGAGCTTGCGGCGGAGCTCCTCGGCGGGATCCGCCGCGAGCTCCGTCTCGACGCGCTCGTCCGCGAGCACCGTGTCCGCGAGCTCCGTGTCCGCGAGCACCGTGTCCGCGAGCTCCGTGTCCGCGAGCACCGTGTCCGCGGGCTCCGTGTCCGCGAGCACCGTGTCCGCGGGCTCCGTGTCCGCGAGCGCC
>VGCB01000138.1 GCA_016870235.1 Actinomycetota bacterium
ACCTGACCAGACGACCACACACACCCCCCCCGCGACCCGCCCACCACCACCAGCAACCACAAGCGGTGGATTCAGGCTGAAGCCAGACGCGAACCAGCGGACGCCGTAGACAACCAAGGAGCCCAGAAGCACACCGACGCCCGATCCCGAGCAGATCTCCCTGCCCCCGCCTCCGCGCCTGGCTGAAGCCAGGCGCGGAGGCGGGGAGCACGGTGCCAGACTCGATCGCAAGGGAGGGGGCCCAGGGAACCGCAGGTTCCCGGCTTCAGGATCCGGGAGTGCGCGCGTCTGCTACCTCGGTCCCTCACCCAGCAGACGCGCGCACCCGCGGCCAAACAAGAATTGACAGCCGCCGAATGTCTGACATATAAACAGGGCGACGCGGGGCCCGAGTGTGCGCCGCGTGTCCGGACGCACGAACGAGGAAAGGTGGAGACGGCATGGGCGAGGCAGCGCCGAAGGTCTGGAAGGGTCGCTTCTACGAGGACTTCGACGTCGGCGACGTGTTCCGCAGCCGCCTCGGCCGCACCGTCACCCAGACAGACAACATCTGGTTCACGATGCTGACGCTGAACACGAACCAGATGCACTTCAACGTGCCGTACACCGAGCGCACCCGATTCGGGAAGCCACTCGTCAACTCCGCGTTCACGCTGGCCCTGATCACGGGCATGACGGTGCCGGATACGAGCGAGAACGCCACCGCCAACCTGGCGTGGACGGACATCAAGCTGCCGAAGCCGGTCTTCGAGGGCGACACGCTGTGGGCGGAGAGCGAGATCCTCGAGAAGCGCGAGTCGAAGACGCACGCGAACGTCGGGATCGTCTCCATGCGCTGCCGTGGGATCAACCAGCGGCAGGAGGTCGTGATCGAGTTCAAGCGGACGTTCATGGTCTACAAGCGGGACGCGCCCGAGGTGACGGACACGTTCCCCGCGACGGAGGAGCCCTGGACCGTCTGAGCGTCGCTCGAACGGTCACGAGTGTTGCGTCCTGAGGAGGAAGTGATGGCGACAGCAGCCGAGACGATCGCGCAGTGGTCGACGACGATCGCGCCCGGGGACATTCCGGACGACGTGAAGGAGCACGCGAAGCTGCACGTCCTCGACGTGCTCGGGTGCGGGCTCGCGGCGCACGCGATCGGGCTCGCGACCGAGGGCCGCGCCACGATGCGGGAGCTGGGCGGCGAGCCGCAGGCGACGGTGATCGGCTGGGACGGTCGCCTGCCCGCGGCGAACGCGGCGTTCGCCAATGCGATGGTGTGCCACGGGCTCGACTTCGACGACACGCACTCCGACTCGGGCTCGCACGTCTCGGTCGTCGTCACGCCGGCCGCGCTCGCGGCCGCCGAGCTCTACGGATCGAGCGGGGCCGACGCCCTGGCCGCGATCGTTGCCGGGAACGAGATCGACACGCGCATCGGGATGGCCGCGCCGGGCGTGATGCACGGCAAGGGCTTCCATCCGACCGCGATCTGCGGCGTCTTCGCCGGCACGGCAGCGATCGCTCGGCTGGCCGGGATGACGGCGGAGCCGACGACGCGGGCGATCGGGATCGCCGGCTCGATGGCGTCCGGCATCTTCGCGTACCTCGCCGACGGGACGCAGACGAAGCCGATTCACCCTGCCTGGGCCGCGCACGGCGCGCACGTGGCGACGCGCCTCGCCCACCACGGCGGCGAGGGGCCGCGCTCGGTGTTCGACGCGAAGTTCGGCCTCTACCACACCTTCCTCGGGATCGAGCCCGGCTCGGGCGATCTCGAGAAGCAGGTCGCGGATCTCGGGAGCCGCTGGGAGACGCCGCGGATCGCGTACAAGCCGTACCCGATCTGCCACTTCACGCACGGCGCCGTCGGCTCCGCCGTCGACGCGGTTGCCGGCCGTCTCTTCGCGCCGGACGAGATCGCGGAGGTCGTCGTCTCGGTTCCCGACAACTGGATCCCGATCGTCCTCGAGCCCGCCGACGAGAAGAAGGTGCCGCGTACCGAGTACGAGGGCAAGTTCTCGCTCCAGTACGCAATCGCATCGATGCTCGTCCGGGGGCACGTCGGCGTCATGGACTTCACCGAGGAGGCGATCACCGACGCGGCCGTCCTTGCGGTCGCCGCGAAGGTGTCGCACGAGCCGCGCACGTTCTCGACCTACCCGGAGGCCTTCCCGGGCAGCGCCCGCATCCGGCTGGCGAGCGGTGACGTCCTCGAGAAGGAGCTGCCCTACCAGAAGGGCGGCCCGGAGAACCCGATCTCGGCCGACGAGGTGCGCGCGAAGTTCCGCGGCAACGCGGCGCTCGCGCTCCCCGAGGACGCCGTCGCCGCGCTCGAGGAGGCGATCCTGACGCTCGACGAGCAGCCCGACGTGACGACGGCGCTGCGCCCGCTCACCGCGACGAAGCTCGTCGCCGCATGACCGACGCTGCCACGCTCGAGACCCAGCGCGAGATCGTCGCGACCGTTAGGGAGTTCGTCGATCGCGAGGTGATCCCGGTCGCCTCCGAGCTCGAGCACGCCGACGCGTTCCCCGAGAGGCTCGTCCAGCACCTGAAGGAGATGGGTCTCTTCGGAACCACGATCCCCGAGGAGTACGGCGGGCTCGGACTCGGGCTCGACACCTACGCGATGATCCAGATGGAGCTCTCGCGCGGCTGGGTGACGCTGTCCGGGATCATGAACGGCTCGTTCATCGCGGCGACGATGATCCGTCTCCACGGCACGCAGGAGCAGAAGGAGCACTGGCTGCCGCGGCTTGCCGCCTGCGAGATCCGGGCGGCCTTCTCGATGTCGGAGCCGCACGCAGGGTCCGACGTGCAGTCGATCCGGACGACGGCGGTCCGCGACGGCGACGACTACGTAATCAACGGCCAGAAGATGTGGGTCACGAACGCGTGGCGCTGCGGTCTCCTGGCGCTGCTCGTCAAGACCAACCCGACTGCGCAGCCCGCCCACCTCGGGATGACCGGCTTCCTGATCGAGAAGGAGCCGAAGACCGAGGTGCCGGGGATGACGATCCCGATGCCGGCGTTGCGGAAGCTCGGCTACAAGGGCGTCGAGACGACCGAGATCGCGCTGAACGACTTCCGGACGCCCGCCTCGTCGATCCTCGGCGGCGAGCAGGGGATCGGCAAGGGCTTCAAGTACTTCATGAGCGGGATCGAGGTCGGCCGGGTCAACGTCGCCGCGCGCGGCGCCGGCGTCGCCAAGGCGGCGCTCGACGACGCGATCTCCTACGCACGGCAGCGCGAGGCGTTCGGGAAGCCGATCGGCTCGCACCAGGCCGTCCAGCTGATGATCGCGAAGATGGCGACGCGGGCGGAGGCGGCCCGGCTGCTCGTGCTCCAGGCGGCGCAAGCGAAGGCCCGCGGCGACCGCGCCGACCTCGAAGCGGGGATGGCGAAGTACTACGCGACCGAGGCGGCCCAGGAGAACGCGCTCGACTGCATGCGCATCCACGGCGGCTACGGCTACTCGCTCGAGTACCGGCCGGAGCGCTACTACCGGGACGCTCCGCTCCTGCTGATCGGCGAGGGGTCGAACGAGATCCAGCAGCTCATCATCGCCCGGCGGCTGCTCGAGCGCGACGGTGGCTGACGGCCGTCGCCGACGGGCCGCGGCGAGGTGCTAAAGATGGGAGCCCACGATCAAGGAGGTCGCAATGGCTGACGTGACGGTGAAGAAGGTCGACGCGATGGAGTCGATCTTCGGTGGCAGCTTCGTCCGCGCCCGCGGCGAGCTCGGCGTCACCTCGTTCGGCATGCAGGTCTTGAACATGCCGCCCAACGGGCAGGACTACCCCGAGCACAGCCACGACGGGGTGATGGCAGACGACAAGCAGGAGGAGATCTACATCCCCCTGTCCGGCTCGGCGACGCTCAAGGTCGGCGAGGAGACGTGGGAGCTCGCACCCGGGACGATGGCGCGCGTCGGCGCGTCCGCGGTGCGCAAGGTGCTCCCTGGCCCCGACGGCTGCCAGATGCTCTGCCTCGGCGGTCGGCCCGGCCATGCCTACGAGATCCACCCCTTCACCGAGGTCGGCGGCCCCGTCCCGGGCGCCTGATCCCAGACACAGCCGGCGTGCGAGCCCACGCGGCTCGCACGCCGGCGACCACCTCCACGATGAACCCTCCCTTTCTGCTCAGCTCTGACCGCGCCGCGCAGCGGCGTCCAGCGCGGCCGGCAGCAGGCGTGCTGGTCCCTCCAACGCTGTAGAGGCCGCGCATGGAGTTCTCGATCCCCGACGACCTGAACGTGATCCGCGCGGCGGTGCGCGAGCTCTGCGAACGCTTCCCCGGCGAGTACTGGCGGGAGCTCGAGCCGAGCACGTACCCCGACGCGTTCGTCGACGCGCTCACCGAGGCCGGCTGGCTGGCGGCGCTGATCCCCGAGGAGTACGGCGGCGCGGGCCTCTCGATCACGGCCGCGAGCGTGATCATGGAGGAGATCAACGCGACGGGCTGCAACTCGGGCGCCTGCCACGCGCAGATGTACATCATGGGTGCGATCCAGCGCTCGGGCTCGGAGGAGCAGAAGCGGCGCTACCTCCCCCGCATCGCGGCGGGCGAGCTGCGGCTGCAGGCGTTCGGGGTGACGGAGCCGACCGCGGGCTCGGACACGACGCAGATCCAGACGACCGCGACGAGGGTCGACGGAGGCTGGTCGATCCGCGGCCAGAAGATCTGGACGTCGCGGGCCGAGCACTCGGACCTGATGCTGCTCCTCGCCCGCACGACGCCCGCGGACAAGATCGAGAAGAAGACCGACGGGCTCTCGATGTTCATCGTCGACATGAAGCGCGCGCTCGCTGACGGCACGATGACGATCCGGCCGATCAAGACGCTGATGAACCACGCGACGACGGAGATCTTCCTCGACGGCGTCCTCGTCCCCGACGACGACCTCGTGGGCATGGAGGGGAAGGGCTTCAAGTCGATCCTCGACGGGATGAACGCCGAGCGCGTGCTGATCGCCGCCGAGTGCATCGGCGACGGCCGCTGGTTCGTCGAGAAGGCCTCGAAGTACGCCTCCGAACGGGTCGTGTTCGGGCGGCCGATCGGCGCGAACCAGGGGATCCAGTTCCCGATCGCGACGGCGCACGCGCAGCTCGAGGCGGCCGACCTGATGCGCTACAAGGCCGCGTGGCTCTTCGAGCAGGGGCTGCCGTGCGGGGCCGAGGCGAACATGGCGAAGTTCCTCGCCGCGGAGGCCTCGTGGGCAGCCGCCAACGCCTGCCTCGACACCCACGGCGGCTTCGGGTTCGCGGAGGAGTACGACGTCGAGCGGAAGTTCCGGGAGACGCGCCTCTACAAGGTGGCGCCGATCTCGAACAACCTCATCCTCACGTTCATCGGCCAGCATGTTCTTGGGATGCCGAGGTCGTACTGAGGGACGCGGAGCGGCGGCCGCAGCCGGACGGCTCCTGGGTGCGAGCGGCGCGCACGTCGTTTAGGGTCTTCCCGAGCACCCCCGACAAGGAGCAAACGTGAGCACCGTCGCCCTCCCTCTTGCCGTCACCGCCGTCCGGTCGCGCTCGCTCGTCGCGAAGATCGCGCTCGTGATCGCAGGTGCCGGCCTCATCGCCGCGTGCGCGCAGATCTCGATCCCGCTGCCGTTCACGCCGGTCCCGATCACGGGGCAGACGTTCGCGGTGCTGCTCGTCGGCACCTCACTCGGCCTCACGCTCGGCGTCGCGAGCACGGCGCTCTACGTCGCCGCCGGAATCGCCGGCGCGCCGATCTACGCGGACGGCGACCACGGCTGGTCGGTGATCACGTCGGCCTCGGGCGGCTACCTGGTCGGCTTCGTCCTCGCGTCGGCGCTCGTCGGTGGTCTCGCCCGGCTCGGCTGGGACCGGCGGTTCGGCACGGCGTCGGCCTCGATGCTCGCGGGCAACGTGATCGTCTACCTCGTCGGGCTCCCGTGGCTAGCCGTGGTGCTGAACACCGACCTCGACAAGACGCTCGAGTACGGCCTCTACCCGTTCGTGGTCGGCGATCTCGTCAAGCTGTACCTCGCAGCCGCGCTGCTCCCCGCAGCCTGGCGGCTCGTCCAGCGCCTCACGCGCTGAGACCGGCGGAGGCCGCAGCGTCGAACGCGCGGAGCGACTCCGTCAGCGCGTCCACGTCGAGGCCACGGCCGATGAAGACGAGGCGTGACCGGCGATCGCCGTCCGGCCAGGCGGGCAGGTGCTCGGGTGGATGGACGACGTGCTGCACCGCGTTGACGAGGAGCGGTCCCTCGCCTCCCGTGTCGACGAGCCCCTTGACGCGGAGGATGTCGGCGCCGCGCGCGTGGAGGAGCATCGTCAGCCAGATCGCGAACGCGGTCCAGTCGAGCGGCTCTTCGAGGACGAGGCTGACGGACGTGACGCCGTGCTCGTGACGGTGGTCGTCGTCGTCGCCCCCGTTCGCGACGACGCGCGGCATGCTGCCGTTGCGATCGAGCAGACGCTCCGGCGGCACGTCCCCGAGTGAGGACTCGACGATCTCGCCGACCGGGTTCAGCCGCCTGAGCTCGGCCGTGAGCGCGCCCGGCTCGACCAGGTCGACCTTCGTGAGGACGAGGACGTCGGCAGCCGCCGCCTGCTTCACCGACTCCGGCCCGCGCAGACCGTGCATCGCGTCGACGGTGGCGATGACCGCGTCGAGCGCGTAGTGGTGCCGGACGAGCGGCTCCGTCAGCAGCGTGTTGACGATCGGCGTCGGGTCGGCGAGCCCGGTCGTCTCGACGACCACGCGCCGGAACGCCGGGATCTCGCCGGCGTCGCGGCGGTCGAGCAGATCGCGGAGCTCGTCGGCCAGATCCCCGCGAAGGGTGCAGCAGAGACAGCCGGACGCGAGGAGCACGGTCCGCTCGTCGACCCGGCGCAGGATCGCATGATCGATCCCGATCTCGCCGATCTCGTTCACGATCACTGCCGTCTCCCCCATCCCTGGGTGGCGAAGGAGCCGGGAGATGAGCGTCGTCTTGCCCGAGCCGAGATACCCGGTAACGAGCGAGACGGGCGTCGTCATCGAAGCGCCTCGACCAGGCCCGGCTCGAGCGGGTCGAGCGGTCGGCCCGCGAGCTGCTCTGCGGCGACCCAGACACCGGGGAGATCGCCCGCCACGATCGAGCGTCCCTTGCGATCGCGCACGACATACCGGCCGGCCCAGTGGTCGAGGCTGA
>VGCB01000139.1 GCA_016870235.1 Actinomycetota bacterium
AACCGCTCCCCTACGGAGCGGACGAGGCGGAGGGACCGCCGCCTACCAAGTTCCACGAGCTACGGGACAACCTCCCGCGCCGGTGAAGAGCCCGACGCCGAAGCCGGAAAGGGTGCGGGCGGCGACGAAGAGGACGGCACCCTGGACGAGGAGGTAGAGGACGAGGCAGCCCGCCGCAGCGGCGACGGCCGGGAGCATCACGGGCCGGCGACCGATCCGGTCGGAGAGGCTGCCGAACCCGGCCACGGCGATCGCGACGCCGAAGGCCGTCGACGCGGCGACGAGCGCGAGGACGGCAGGGGAGAAGCCGAACTCCTCCGCGTAGTCCTGGAAGAGACCGGCCGGGGCCGAGCCGGTCGTGACGAGGACGAAGACGCCGTAGACGACGAACGCGTAGCCGATCCGATCGGAGATGACGGCGTGGCCCGAGCGGAGGTTCTTCACCGTCCGAGCACGTTTTCCACAACCGGTGTTTGACACCGGTTTTCCCCAGCGGGTCGTCGGGCCGAAGCCCGGGCCCGGTGCGGGTTGTCAGTGAGCGGCGGCTCGAGCTGTGGAGCAGTTGACACCGGGTTCGCATCACGTTGACAACGCGTCCTGTTGCAGTTCGTCCACAGGGAGGGCTGCGCCCCACGTGATCGCATCGCCGAACGCCCCGCGCGCGTCAGCCGACTGCGACGGTCGCGGTGCCTGCAAGCACCCGATCCTCGGCCGAGCGCTCGAGCCAAACGTCGAGATCTGCGAGCCGCTCGCCATTCTCCTCCCGCACCGCCGTGACGACGCCGCGCGCGGTGACGGCGTCGCCGCCGAAGACGTTGCCGAGGAACCGGCACTGAATGCGCCGAAGCGCGGCGTTGTCGCCGCCGGCCCAGGCGACGAGCATGTTGATCACGTATGCGAGGTTGTTCGGCCCCTGGTTGACCGGCCGGTCGCCCATCCCCAGGGCCCTCACGGACTCGACATCCCAATGGATCGGGTTCGAGTCCTGGAGGAGCGCCCCGACGGTCTTCATCGGCTCGAGCGGAACGGGATCGATCGTGAGCGGCGGAACCTCCGTGCCGACGGTGACGTCCACGCTCAGTCCCTCCTCGGGAAGATGAAAGAGTTCGTGTTGACGCCGACGAGCTCGCCCGATGCGTCGCGCAGCTCGAGCCGGAACTCCACGATGTCGAAGACGCCCGCCTTCCGTCCCTCCTTGCGGATGACGCTCGTGATCCCGCCCGACACCGAGTAGGTGGCGCCAACCTCGAGCGGCTTGATCGCCTCGAGCGTCGTCTCGCCGAACATCGGCCCGTCCTCGGCGGTCGCGCCGACGAGGTGGAACAGCTCGTCAACCGAGATCCCCATGCCGGCGAGCGCCGCGTAGTACACGTACATCGGGTTGGCCGTGCCCGTGCGAGTCGCTGCGCCTCCGACCGCGTCCATCATCAGCCAGTGCTGGTACGGCTCGATCGCGTACGTCCCACCCGGGAAGGGCTTCCCGATGAGCGCCTCCAGCTCCTCGATCGCGATCGGCATCGCCGCGGAGTATCTCCCAAGCGGCTGCTCGGCAGCAACCCGGAACCGACCGCCGCACGCATGCACCTCCGGGCGTGCGGCATCGGGCATGACAGCCGTCGCCGGTACCCGCTGAGCGTCGCGGGCCGGGCGCACTACCATGACGTGCCGGATGGCTCTCACGACGCCCCTCTCCGAGCGGATCGGAATCGAGTACCCGCTCATGCAGGCCGGCATGGGCGGGATCGGGCCGATCACGCTCGCGCGTCTGGCCGCCGCCATCTCCGAAGCGGGCGCGCTCGGGACGATCGCACAGCCGGCGCTCGTGCTCGAGGAGCCCGGGATCTCCGGCGCCGCGCTGGCCGAGCAGGTCGAGAAGGTCGTCGGCCAGGTGCTGGACGGGATCCGGCTCGCGGTCTCGCTCACCGACAAGCCGCTCGCGATCAACGTCCGGATCGCGCAGGAGCAGCCCGACGCGGAGGCCGTCGTCCGCGCGATCGTCGCCGAGCGCGAGGCGAGCCCGAAGGTGCGGGCGCAGCTCCGCGTCCTCACGACCTCGGGTGGCCATCCCCGGATGTTCGGCTTGAACGAGCTGGTGCGCGAGTCGGGCATGCTCCACTTCCACGCGGTCTCGAACGTCCGCCACGCGCGCACGGCGGCGCGCGAGGGCATGGACGGCGTCGTCGCCACCGGCTTCGAAGCGGCAGGCCACGTCGGCCACCATCCCGTTCACACCTTCGTCCTCGTGCCGTCCGTCAAGCAGGCCGTCGACCTGCCGGTGATCGCGGCCGGCGGCATCGTCGACGGCCAGGCCCTAGCCGGTGCGCTCGCGCTCGGCGCCGAGCTCGGGTACGTCGGCTCGCGGTTCCTCGCGGCCGACGAGTGCGAGTACCACGAGGCGAACAAGCGCTTCATCGTCGAGGCGGACGAGACCCGAACGGACGTGATCCCCGCCTTCTTCGGTCCCGCCCGCTTCATCGAGAACGGCTTCACCGAGGAGGTGCACAAGCTCGTCGCCGCCGACACGCCGCACCTCGAGCGGATGCGCATCGAGGGCGCCGCGATGCGGAGAGGCGCGCTCGAAGGCGACATGGGGACGGGGATGATGATCGGCGGCCAGGGCATCGGCCGGATCCGGGAGGTGCTGCCGGCGGCCGAGATCGTGCGCCGGATCGCGGTCGAGGCCGAGGAGGCGCTCGATCGCGTCGCGGCCTTCCGGCGCTGATCGGCCGACCGACCGCTGCTCGCCGCGCGCGACCGAAACCCCCGCCTCGCGCCGGCCCGGGCCGTGAACCCCGCCAGAACCGCGCATTTTGCGGAGGTTCCCCCATTGACCCTCCACCAAACATTCGGTAGATTCGCGCCCACGCTCTGCCGGGGCGCGAGGCCGTCCGCGGCGTCACGCAGCCATGACCGAGTTCATCCAGCTCCTCATCATCGGCATCGCCTACGGGTCCATCTACGGGCTGATCGCGCTCGGCTTCACGCTCGTCTACAAGGCGACGAAGGTCTTCAACTTCGCCCAGGGCGACGTGATGATGCTCGGCGCCTACATGGGCGTCACGTTCACGGTCACGCTCGGCTGGAACCCGTGGATCGCGATCCCGGTCTCGATCCTCAGCGCGATCCCGATCGGCTGGGCCTTCCAGTTCGTCTTCGCCCGGCCGCTGATCGGCCAGCCGTTCCTGCCGGTGACGATGGCGACGATCGGCGGCTCCCTCGTGCTGATCTCGGTGATCCCCGTCAGCCCGTGGGGTTGGGGCGTGACGGAGCGGTCGTACCCGACCCAGTTCCCGACGGACGTCTGGAACATCGGCGGCGTGCGCGTCTCGGCCCTCGACGTCATCACCATCTGCGTTGCGGCGGCCTGCGTGCTCGCCTTCGCGCTCTTCTTCAAGTTCACGAACGTGGGCCTCCAGATGCGCGCTGCCGCCGCCCACAACGAGGCGGCGATCCTCTCCGGCGTCAACGTCCACCGCGTCTCGCTCCTCGCCTGGGGCATCGGCTCGCTGCTTGCCTTCGTCGGCGGGATCGTGCTCGCGAACCAGCAGGGGAACGTCACGCTCGCCTTCGGCGCGCTCGGCCTCCTCGCCTTCCCGGCGGTCGTCATCGGCGGCCTCGAGAGCGTCGAGGGAGCGGTCGTCGGCGGGCTGATCGTCGGCGTGCTCCAGGCGATGATCGAGGGGTACTACGACCCGCTCGCCGCCACCTCGCTCGTCTACGTGGTGCTGATCGTCATCCTCCTCGTCAAGCCGAGCGGCCTCTTCGGGCAGCGGGAGATCCAACGCGTATGAGCACGGCGAGCGCCGCCGCCACGACGACCGCGCCCGCCTCCGGCGCACGCGGCTACCGCCGTCATCTGCGGCTCGTCCGGACGCGCGCGATGGCAGTCTGGGTCGTGGTGCTCGCCGCCGCGCTCGCGTACCTGCCGTGGGTCGTGAACGAGAAGAACCTGTTCGGGCTCGCGCTCTCCAAGCACGACCTCTTGAACGTCAACATGACGACGCTGAACACGACGCTGCTGCTCCTGATCGGCGCGCTCGGCCTCAACATCGTCACGGGCTACACGGGCCTGATCTCGATCGGCAATGCGGGGCTCTTCGCGCTCGGCGCGCTCGTCGCCTCCGCGTCGGGGATCAAGTGGCTGCAGTGGCCGTTCCCCGTCTGCCTCCTGCTCGCGGGTCTCGCCGGGGCGACGGTCGGCGCGCTGGTCGGGTTACCCGCGCTCCGCATCCGCGGCATCTACCTGCTGCTCGCGACGCTCGGCTTCCACTACGTCATGTTCTTCCTCTACGGCCGCTACCAGGTGACGTGGTTCGGCTTCGGCAGCGTCGTCTTCGACCGGCCGGCGACGCTCTTCGGCTTCAAGCTCAACACCGACATCCGCTGGTACTACTTCCTCCTCGGCTTCACGATCGTCGCCTTCCTCCTCGCGAAGAACCTGCTGCGAAGCCGCCAGGGGCGCGCGTTCGTCGCCGTCCGCGATCACCAGATCGCCGCCGCGATGGCCGGTATCGACGTTGCCAAGACGCGCATCGTCTCGTTCTCCGTCTCCTCGGCGCTGATCACGATGGCCGGCGCCATGTATGCCTGGTACATCGGTGCGGCAGGCCAGGACACCTTCACGCTGCTGTTCGCGATCGGGTTCATCGCCATCATCATCGTCGGCGGCGAGGGCTCGCTGGTCGGCACCGTCCTCGGCGCGATCCTCTGGCAGCTCGTCCCGCGCGCCCTCGAGGCAGGCGCGGAGATGAGCGCGGAGATCTCGCCCGGCGTCGGCAACTGGGTGACGCAGTGGCTCACGCAGATCACGCTCGTCATCTTCGGCTTTCTGATCCTCGCCGTCATGGTCCTCCAGCCGAATGGCCTTGCCGGTATCTGGGCGCGCGTGAAGCGTTCCTTCGTCCGCTGGCCGTACACGACATGACGGCCGCCGCTCCCGAGACCGCCTTCGGCCCGCGGCCGACGCAGACACCGCTCCTCGAGGTCGACAACATCGAGGTGCTCTACGGCGTGTCGCTCGCCGTCCGCGGGATCTCGTTCACCGTCCCCGAGAACGGCGTCGTCGCGATCCTCGGCCCGAACGGCGCCGGCAAGACCTCGACGATCCGGGCGATCACCGGCCTTCTCGCTGTGCACCACGGCTCGATCCGCGACGGCGACATCCGGCTGCGGGGCAAGAGCATCAAGGGCATGAGGCCCGATCGGATCGTCGGCTCCGGCCTGGCGCAGGTGCCGGAGGGCCGCCACGTGTTCAAGGAGCTGACGGTGGAGGAGAACCTCCGCGTCGGCGCTGCAGCGCGGAAGGGCGGCGGCATCGACGACACGATGACCCAGGTCTTCGACCTCTTCCCCCGGCTCAAGGAGCGGATCAAGCAGCAGGCAGGCTGGCTCTCCGGGGGCGAGCAGCAGATGGTCGCGATCGGGCGAGGGCTGATGGCCGACCCCAAGCTGCTGCTGCTCGACGAGGTCTCGCTCGGCCTGGCACCGCTCGTGATCGAGGACATCTTCGAGCGCCTCGGCGAGGTGCGGCGCGACCTCGGCACCTCGATGCTGCTCGTCGAGCAGAACGCTCGGGTCGCGCTCGCCTTCGCCGACTACGGCTACATCCTCGAGAGCGGCCGGATCGTGCTCGAGGGCCGAAGCGGCGATCTCCGCGACAACCCGACCGTGAAGGAGTCGTACCTCGGCGTCCGCCGCGACGGCGAGGGAGCCGGCTTCGGCAAGCAGAAGCACTACCGGCGGCGGGGGCGATGGCTCTCGTAGTGCGGCCGGTCATGGCGTCCGCGGCGGTCATGCACGGGCTCTCGGCCGCACTCGTGGCCGCTTCGCGGCGTTGTGTCTTTCGTTTTGAGGGCAGTGATCGGTTGGTGGGGGTGGACCGGTGACGGAGACGGTTGCTCGCGGTGTCGGTGGAGTTGGGTCTGCCTCGCCCGCCGCGCTCGAGCTCCGCGTCGACGCGGTCACGCTCGAGTTCGCCGGCCTGAAGGCGCTCGACGACGTCAGCTTCACCGTCGAGCCCGGCACGCTCGCGGCGCTGATCGGGCCGAACGGCGCCGGCAAGTCGAGCATGGTCAACTGCTGCACCGGGATCTACCGCGCCACCGCGGGCAGCGTTGCGATCGGCGACACGGACGTCACGCGCGCCAAGCCCCATCACATCGCCCGCATGGGCGTCTCGCGGACATTCCAGAACCTCGCGCTCTTCAAGGGCATGAGCGTCCTCGAGAACCTGATGGTCGGCCGCTACCTGCACGGCAAGGCCGGGATCTTCCGGGGCATGCTGTGGCTGCCGAGCACGATCCGCGAGGAGGAGCGGCAGCGCGAGCGGGTCGAGGAGGTGATCGAGCTCCTGCAGCTCGCACGCTTCCGCGACGCGTACGTGACCGACCTGCCCTACGGGATCCAGAAGCGGGTCGAGCTCGGCCGCGCGCTCGTCCAGGATCCCCAGCTCGTCTTCCTCGACGAGCCGATGACAGGCATGTCGCAGGACGAGAAGGAGGACATGTCGCGGTTCGTCCTCGACGTTCACGAGGCGGTCGGGATCACGATGCTCCTGATCGAGCACGACATGGGCGTCGTCATGTCGATCGCCGAGCAGGTGGTCGTCCTCGACTTCGGACGCAAGATCGCCGAGGGGACGCCGGCCGAGGTGCAGAAGGACGAAGCCGTGATCGAGGCGTACCTGGGCCGGGGAGCGGCGGACGAGTGACAGAGCCGGCGACGCTCCCCGACCTCCTCGAGACGCAGGCCGCGGCCCGGCCCGTCGCGACCGCGCTCCGGCAGAAGCGGCTCGGGCTCTGGCGGTCGATCTCGTGGGCCGACTACGCCGCCTCCGTCCGCGCGCTCTCGCTCGCGCTGGACGAGGACGGCGTCGGTCCCGGGAACCGCGTCGCGGTCTTCGCCGACAACCAGCCGCGATGGCTCTACGCCGATCTCGCGATCCAGTCGCTCGGCGCCGCCACCGTCGCCGTCTACCCGGCGCTCGGGCCGGGCGATGCGGCCGCGGCGATCCTCGCGGCCGGCGCCACGATCGTCTTCTGCGGCGATCAGGAGCAGGTCGACAAGCTGATTGAGGTCGAGGGCGCGATCGCGTCGATCCGAAAGCTCGTCGTCTTCGAGCTCAGGGGCCTGCACACGCCGGA
>VGCB01000140.1 GCA_016870235.1 Actinomycetota bacterium
TCGACCTCGCCCGTGAGGACGTTGCAGATCGGCTGCGCGTCGAGCACGAGCCGGTCTTCCGCGAGGGCATCGCGGATCTCCTGGCCCCAGGAGATGCTCGTCGTCCGGTCGCGGTCCTGCTCGTGCCGGTCGCGGTCGTAGAAGGCGAACCCGTCGCGGCCGGCGCCCTTGACGTCGTAGAGCGCGAGATCGGCGCTCGCCAGCAGCTCCTCGGGCGTCGTCGCGTCGGAGTCGGCGAAGAGCACGACGCCGACGCTCGCCGAGACGCGGAACGGCTGCCCGCCGCAGAGCGCCGCCGCGTGCTCGCGGACGCGCGTGCAGATCGCCTCCGCCACGACCCGGGCGTCCGTGTCGTCGCCCTCGGGGATGAGGACGGCGAACTCGTCGCCTCCGAGCCGGGCGGCGAGATCCGTCTCCCGGAGCCGGTCGCGCAGGATGTCGGCCACGGCCACGAGGAGCTCGTCGCCGGCGGCATGCCCGAGCGCGTCGTTCACCGCCTTGAAGTGGTCGAGGTCGAAGAGCAGGAGGGAGCCACGCGGCCCGTACCGCTCCACGAGCTTCAGCTGCCGGTCGAGCTCCTGCTCGAGGCGGCGGCGGTTCGCGAGCCCGGTGAGGGCGTCGTGGTCGGCCATCCAGCGGAGCTGCTCCTCGTAGCGGCGCCGCTCGGTGATGTCCTGCATCTGGACGAGGACGTGGACGGAGCCTTCCGCGTCTTTGACGAGCGACGCGGCGACCTGCGCCCAGAGATGCGTTCCGTCGGCACGCAGCAGCCGAAGCTCGGTCGCGATCGCAGCGAGGTCCTCGGCGATCAGCCGTCCGATCTCCGCCCGGATCTCCTCTCCGTCCTCCGTGTCGAAGAGCCCGTAGAGGCCGAGCATCCACACGGCGGCGATGTCGTAGCCGAGAAGCCCGGCGAGGGCGTCGTTGGCACGGGCGACCGTCCCGTCGGCGGCGGCGAGCACCATCCCGATCGGCGCGTCCTCGAACGAGCGCCGGAAGAGCTCCTCCGTGTCACGGAGCCGCTCCTCGACACGCTTCGTCTCGGTGATGTCGACGATGACGCCGAGGGCGCCGGGCGCGTCCTCCTCGTCGCCGGGCAGCGGAGCTGCCGACGCCGTCACCCACCGCACGGAGCCGTCGGGCCGCACGAAGCGGAAGTCGCCTGCGAACCGCGTCCGCCGGAGGACGCTCGTCCGCCACTCCGTCTGCACCCTCGCGACGTCCTCCGGATGGATCGCGTCGAGCCAGCGGAACCCGACCGCACTCTCGTCGCTTCGGCCGGTGATCTCCTGCCAGCGCTCGTTCACCCACACGCACGCGCCGGTCGAGTCGGTCTCGAAGAGGCATGCCGGAGCCGACGTCGCGAGCGCGCGGAAGCGCCGCTCGCTGGTGCGGAGCTGCGCGGCGATGCGGTCGCGCTCCTCCTCGGCGTCGCGCTCGGCGGTGATGTCGCGCACCTCGGAGACGAAGAACCGCGGCCCGTTCTCGCCGCGCACGAGCGTGGTCGAGATATCGACGACGACCGGGGTGCCGTCGGGGCGGAGGTACCGCGAGGTGCGCCGGAGCGTGTCGTCGCCGCCCTCGAGCAGGCGCTCGCGCGCGAGGATGTCGAAGCCGACGTCTTCGGGGTGGACGAGCGTGAGGAGGTCGACACCGGCGAGCTCCGCGGGCGTGCGGCCGACGACGGCGCAGAAGGCGGCGTTGACGCGCAGCACGCGATTCGCCGGATCGGCGATCAGGATCCCGATCGGAGCCGTGTCGACGATCGTCGCCAGCACGTCGCGCTCCGCCGCCAGTGCGCTTGGGTCGGTCGTGCCGGTCGCGGCAGCGCCGGCTCCCTGCACGGGCAGGGATCGACCGCCTCTCCCGGTAAGCGGATCGGACATGCCCGGTGGTTCGGCCGCAACGGGACGGTCTTGAGCCTGCAGCGAAGCTGGTAGGTTCGGGCATTCGTCACGACGAGAGAGGAGGCAGGCGTGATCAGGGGCATGGAAGGCTGGGTCGCGGTCGTCACGGGTGGCGCCTCGGGCATCGGCGAAGCGTCCGTCGAGCTGCTCCGGAAGTGCGGGGCCGACGTCGTGGTCGCCGATCGGCAGGGGGCGAGCCCCGTCGACGTGACCGACCGCGCCTCGCTCGACGCGATCGCGCAGGAGGTCGGCGAGCGGTTCGGCGGCCTCGACGTCCTCGTCAACGCGGCCGGCGTGCTGACCCCGAACGCGCCCGCCGAGGAGCAGCCTGCCGCCGACTTCCGGCAGGCGTTCGAGGTGAACGTGCTCGGCACGGTCAACGCGTGCCAGGCGTTCGGCCCCCTGCTCCGGTCACGGGGCGGCGCGATCGTCAACATCGCCTCCCAGGCGGCGCTCGTCTCACTGCCGCAGCAGGCCGCGTACTCTACGGCGAAGGGCGGGATCGCAGCGCTCACCCGGTCGCTCGCCATCGACTGGGCGGAGGCCGGCGTCCGTGTCAACTGCGTCTGCCCCGGGTTCACGCGGACGCCGATGACGGACGCGTTCTTCGAGAACCAGGTCTTCACCGCCGCCGCCACGAAGCGGATCCCGATCGGGCGGATCCTCGAGCCGGCGGAGATCGCGGGCGCGATCGTGTTCCTCGCGAGCCCGCTCGCCTCCGCGGTGACGGGCGTCGTGATGCCGGTCGACGGCGGCTGGACGGCCGGCGAGCCGGCGCTGCCCTGGTAGGCCCCAGCGTTCGAGCACGACCGCCGCTCGCTCGCCGCAGGCCACGTGCGCCACGCCTTCGCCATCACCGGCCACGCAGCACAGTGGACTCGTCGTCGAACGCGTCTTCGTCCTCGGCGCCGGCGAAGCCCGACCCCGCCGAATGGGCCAACGTCGCCCCCTCACGCGCACGCACCGGGACATGACGGCGCCTCTCCGCAGAACGGCACGGTGTCGTCCGCTGACGGAGCATCGTTGCGTCGCGACGGTCGCCTTCTTGAGGCGCCGGCAGTAAGCAGGCAGACGCCGACGTCACCGGAGCCTTGCGGTGCGTGGCGGATCGTCGAGCGGTCGCCGCCTTGGTGTCTCGCTGTCCGTTTCGCGCGGTTCGAGGGCTGCCTGACGCGACCGGCGGTCGTCCTCGGTTTCGACGCACCATCGGTCACCCGGCGACCGCGATCGCGTCTTCGGACGGGGGCCGAGGATGCCGTGGAGTGCCGACACGGTGGGCTCGAGCTCGAACTGAAGGAAGTCCCAGGCCGCGTGGCGGTTGGTTTCGGGGCCGATGTCGATCTCGAGCCTGGCGTGCTCGACGAGAAGCTCGTCGAGGCTTCCCGGCGGCGGTCGCCTCGGTCGGTTCGCGCCGAGGAGGCCGGATCGGTTGCGGAAGCGCAGCCCGCCGTTGCCGTCGCCCTCGGCGCGGTAGCCGCCCTCGTGGACGAGCCGATGGTGGTGGTGGCAGAGGAGGGCGAGGTTGTCGAGGCTCGTCTCGCCGCCGTGCGCCCAGGCCGGAGATGGTGCGCCTGGAGGTGACGGGTGCGCTCGCAGCCGGGGAAGCAGCAGGTGGTGCCGTCGCGGGCCTCGAGCAGCCGTCGCAGCGCCGGCGTGACGGTGCGGCGGGCGCGGCCGAGGCCGATCTGGAGGCCGTCGAGCTCGATCCGGGCGACGACGTCGGCGTCGCAGCCAAGTCGCCTCGCGGTCTCCGCCGAGATCACTGGGCCGTCGTGCAGCTCGCAACAGCCCGAGCCGTCTCCGACGAGCACCGCGGCGTCGACGTGCACGATCACCCGCGCACTCGGCACACCGGGCGCGTCCGTCGCGGCCAGCGCGGTGTGTGCGATCTCGGCCAGCGCCTCGACCGGCAAGGGCCGCGGCGGGTCGACCGTCTCCACGGTGCTGTCGCCGGCGGCGCGCGCGCCTCGGCGCGCTCCTGCCGCCGCCGCTCGACCACGCGCTCACGCGCGGCCTCGAGCGCCCTGACGACGAGGGTGCCGTCCTCCGCCGCGAGACGGGCGCTGAGGATCAGCGACCCATCCTCCGCGAACCACCAGGACACATGCTCGAGCTCGTGCGACCGGCGCGCCTCCGCCGCCGCGACCCGGCGGTACGCACGCAGGGCCCGCTGCAGCCGCGTCGCGGTCAACGCGCCCGCCAGCTCCAGCAACGCCTCCTCCGACGAAGCCGTCGCGACCCGCGTCAGCGCCCGCACCTTCGCATACGTGATCTCGCCCCGCCCGAACGCCGCACGCAGAACAGGCAGCCCCTGCAGCGCCTCCGCGACCCGCACGTACTCAACCGCCTCCTGCCCGGTGATCCCGCAGCGATACGCGACGAACCCCGCGGCCTCCGCGCCATGCCGCTCGTGCTGACGCCACACCATCTCCACGAACCGCGCCGTCGCCGCGGCCAGATGCGACGCCAACGTCGCCAGCTCATCGATCTCACCGCACTCCGCGGCGTAGTCCTCCAAACGGACACGCTCGAGATCGGCACACGCGCCGGCCCGATCAGCGCCCCCGCCGAAGTCCGCGCGACCGAGATTCGTTGCACTCATAGACAACATGATAGAGACCCCGTCGGACGAGCCGCCGCGCAGACTCACACCCCCGCCTCAGCCCCTCCTCACGGGCTCGCGGAGCCGTCGCTCGCCTCCCACGCTCCCCGGCCCGGGCCTGTGCGCCGGTGATCTGACAGACCCCCGCAGTGACGGGCGTCGTGATGCCGGTCGAGGGCGGCTGGACCGCCGGCGAGCCGGCGCTGCCCCGGTAGGCGGCGCACGGCTACCTGGAGGTCGAGGCGTGCCCGACGCGGCGGGGACGCACCGGTGTGCACCGCGAGAACGGGCGACCCGGGCGCGTCTCAAGGTGACTGCTGAGCCGCCGCACGCAACATGCAGGACGCATAACAGCTGCCGGCAGGACGTCGAGCGTGGTCGTGTGGTTCGACGCCACCGCCGCGGCGCCCGCTGTGTCGCGCCGCGGCTACAGGACGGCGACGCCGGGGATCGGCGAGCCCTCGGGCAGCGCGTCGGCGGGCGCCGGGGTCGTCCAGAAGTTCTTGAGGATGCCGCGCGCCCATTGAAGGGTGCTCTCCGACGCCTGCCCGCCCGCATCGAGCGCCTGACCGCGCGAGACGACCACGCCGACCTCGGTGCCGGCCTGCCGCACGGAGCCGGCGCGCGCGATGCGGAGGTAGAAGGCCTCGTCGTCCTCGGCCGAGACCGCCTTCCAGTCGGTGGCCGAGCGGACGTAGCCCACACCGCCGTGCGCTGATGGGTCGCGCCGCCAGATGCCGGAGGCAGGCGCCTCGGTCACGGACTCGGGATCGTCTCCCGCGTCCTCGAGGAGCATCAGGCTCCACGGCTCGCGGGCGCTGTCCGGCGGCCGCTCGACGAAGCGGCGGACGTCCTCCTCGAGATCTGCGCCGAGGTGCGCGGCGAGGTGCAGCGCGAGCGCGGGCAGCTCGTCGGCGCCGACGGCGGACACGGTGTCGAGAATCGTGGCGAGCGACCCGTCGGGCCGGATCGCGGTCAGGGTCGGCCCGCCGCCGCGGCGGTCGACGGCGAGATCGAGCTCGACGAGACCCTCGAACCCCTCCGAGGCGAACCGCTCGCCGAGCCGGACTGCCGCCGCGCGGAGCTCGGCGACGAGCTCCGCGTCGAGGTTGGCCGCGACGTCCGAGACGAGCGCGACCGAGCCTCCGGGCGCGACGTCGGGGACGCGACGGACGCAGGCGACGAGCGGCGACACGATCGTGCCCGCGCCGCCGACGACGGCGACGAGCGTGAAGCCCGGCCCGTCGATCCGGCGGGTGACGCGCAGGTTCGCCGCGGCGAGCCGGCGCTCGTGCGCGGCCCAGTCGGCGAGGGACACGATCGGCACCGCCTCCTCGCCCGGCCGGTCGAGCGACTCGACCAGCAGGTCGGTGCCGAGCCCGCGGGCGAGGAGCAGGAGATCCTGGTAGGAGGCCGCGTGCCCGGTGACCGCGGGGAGCGCATGGACGCCTGCGTCGCGGGCGAGGTGCACGAGCTCGGTGACGGCGGCGATCCGGCGTCGCGCCGCGACCGGGGCGAGCGCGAGCGAATGGCCGAAGCCGGCGGCAAGCCGCTCGGACTCCTCGTCGGCGGCGAGGAGGGCGATCTTGCCGGGCCGGAGCCGGAGCCGGTCGACGACCTCGTCGCAGCCGAGCAGCGCCTGCCCGACCTCGAGCGGAGTCGCGAAGGCCCGCACCGGCAGCGTCCTCGGCACGTACACGCCGCCGTGCCGGCCGTCGAAGCAGTCGTGGGCCGTGATCGCGCTCAGCCGCCCGACCACGCGGTCGAGACCGAGCATGGCGAGCGGCGTCGCGCCCATGAAGACGAGCGGGGTCTCGTTGCGGAGGAGGAATGTCCGCGCGTCGATGGCGTCGCGGATCCGGGCCCGGCGTCGGTCACGGTCGGTGGCGGTGCGATCGTCGTGGGAGCGAGGTCGCCGTCGGCCTCGGCGACCTCGTCCGTCGCGGCGGTTGTGGTGGTGGCGGCCGTCGCCGCGGGCTCGGAGTCCGCGTCGACGCCCTGCGTCTCCGGGCGCTCCGCCTCGCCGGCGGCGGGCTCGGACGCTTCGGCCTCGCGCGCCTCGACCTCGAGGACCGCCGGCTCGGACGCCTCGATCTCGCGCGCCTCGGTCTCGGGAACCGCGTTCTCCGAGGTGGCCTCGTCGGGCTCGACGGGCGTGCCCAGGGCACCCTCGCTCTCCGGGTAGAGGACGACGCTCCACCCGGTCGGGACGTCCTCGACCGAGGGCAGCGGCGACGGGGGCGGCGGTGCGCCGAGCGCCGCGATCGAGGCCTCTCCCGGCCAGCCGACATCCTCCTCCTCCGGCGCCTCCTCGACGTGCGGCTCGGTCGCAGCGGCGTCGGCTGCGGTCTCCTCGGGCTCCACGCGCTCTGCTGGAGCGCTCGCTGCGGGCTCTGTCGGGGAGCTCGCGGGCTCGACGATGGTGTCGGCAGTCGGCTCCACCGGCTCCGACACCGCGTCGGCGACGTGATCCCCGGCGCGCTCGGGCTCGGCCGAGACCTCCGAGATCGCTGCGGGCCCGTCCTCGCGCTCGGGCTCGGCTGCTTCCTCCTCCGGCCCACCCGCGTCCACCGGCGCCTCCGGCTCGGTGACCGACGCCAGGTCGTGGTCGTCGACGGC
>VGCB01000141.1 GCA_016870235.1 Actinomycetota bacterium
TCGGTCAGCTCCCCGAGAGAGGGCGGGATCGGCCGCTCGGGCGCGGGGCCGCGACGGGCGGAGACGCCGACCGCGGCCGGAAGGCCGGTCACCGTCTCGATCCGCGCCGCCAGCTCGCCCTGCGCCTCGGTCGCGAGGTCGACGGCCGCGCCCGCCTCGGCCGTCACCGCGACGCCGAGCCGCCCACCAAGGAGCGCGACGCGCAGCTCGATCGGCCCGAGCGCCGGCGAGTGGACGACGAGCCGGAGCGCGTGGCCCCGCTCGACGCCTTCCTCCTCCACCTCGGGTGCCTCGTCCGGGTCGATCTGGGCGAGGACGCCGCCGGGCAGCGGCACGACTCCCCCGGCGAGGGCGCTCGCGACGCGGAGCTGCTGGCCGTCGCCGGAGGTGGCGAGCTCGGCGACGACACGGGCGGGCACGTCGCGCGTCGTCGTGTCCGTCTCGGCGTGGAGGAGCTTGAGGACGACCTTGTCGTCGAGGACGCTGCGACCACGAGCCGCAGCTCCTGGCCCTCGCGGAGCGCCGCGGGCAGGTGCGCCTTGACCTTGGCGCCCGCGAGCGCGAGCAGGCCGACGCCGTCGTCCCCGGACGCCGCCGCGAGCACGCGGGCGACGACCGTCGCGCCCTCGCGAAGCCGAGGCCCGACGACGAGAAGCTCCCGTCCGGGCCCCGCGCCTCCGACGACCTCGACGTTCATGTGCTCAACAACCTCCGCGGTGCGCCGACTACCGGGCCGGCGGAATCGTCGTCCCGCCTCCGTAATCGACCAATGGAACGCTCTCTCTACGTCGTCGCCTCCGGCATGGTCGCGGAGCTCACCCGCCAGCAGCGGATCGCCAACGATCTCGCGAACGCCTCCACGCCCGGGTACAAGTCGGAGACCTCGACGCAGCGATCGTTCGACGACATGCTCCTCTTCAGCCGCATGAGCGGCGCCGAGGTGGGCGATGTCGGCATCGGCGTGATCGAGACGCCGCCGCAGCTCGATCTCACGCAAGGGACGGTGGAGAAGACCGGCGAGCCGCTCGACCTCGCGCTCGACGGCGAGGGCTGGTTCGCCGTCCGCGCCGCCCAGGGTGTCATGTTCACGCGGAACGGCCAGTTCCGCACCGACGCGAGCGGCGCCATCGTCACCGCCGACGGCCTGCCCGTTCTGGGGACGGACGGCAGGGAGATCCGCGTGAAGACGGCCGAGCCGATCCTGATCGGGCAGGACGGCACCGTGGAGTCCGGCGGCGCCGCGGTCGGCAAGCTCGCCGTCGTCACGCTCGGAAACCCGCAGCGCGCCGCCGACGGGCTCTACCTCGGCCGCAACGCCGGGCCCGGGAACGCGTCCGTCCGTCAGGGCTCGCTCGAGAGCTCCGGTCTGAACGCCGCCGCAACGATGGTCGACATGATCGTCTCGCTCCGCGCGTTCGAGGCCGGGCAGCGCGTGATCCGCGCGGCCGACGAGACGCTGCAGAGGGCGATCGCCAGCGGTGCGACGGGCGCGTAGCGAGGGTTGCCGTGCCTCCTGACCGCCTCCTGATCCCTCGCTCGAGGGAACGTGCGCGATCCGCGCCAGCGGTCCTAAATCGCTGGAGAGCGAGGCCGATCACGGGACAGACAATCGAGCAGGGAAGGGCTGGACTGCAGACGCAGGGGCCCACCGGGAAGGCGCCGATCGCGACCTTCCACCCTCTCCCTTCGGGGAAAGGCCGTACCGTCTGATGCCGAACGGGATGCAGATCGCCGTTGCCGGAGTGCTTGCCCAGCAGGCGCGCTTCGACGCGGTCGCCAACGACATGGCGAACATCAACACCCCGGGGTACCGGCGCACGCGTGTCGCCTTCCAGGAGATCGTCACGCCCAACGCGGGCGACGGTTCAGGCGGAGGGGTGCGCGCCATCATGAGCGGCCGCTCCTCCGCCCAGGGGACGCTGCAACCGAGCGACAACCCGGTCTCGGTCGCCCTCCAGGGGCCCGGGTACATCCCGGTGAAGCTCGCGGACGGAGGAATCGGGCTCTCCCGCGCCGGCGACCTCCGGATGGACGGCGAGCGAAGGCTCGTGCTGCCGTCCGGCGAGCCGCTCGAGCCGCCGATCACGGTGCCGGCCCCCGCGGCGATCACCGACGTCCTGATCGACCCGGACGGGTCGGTGCGCGCGCTCGGCAAGCCGATCGGCAAGATCACCGTCGTCGAGGTGCCGGCGCCGGGCGGCCTGCTGCCGAGCGAGAGCGGCGTTCTCGCCGTCTCGCAGGCGAGCGGCGCCGCCGTCCCGGTCGGGACGAAGACGAGCGTCGTCCAGGGGAACCTGGAGATGGCCGGCTTCACGCTCGCCGACGCGATGGTCTCGATGATCGAGGCGCAGCGCGCGTTCGAGCTCGCCACGAAGGCCGTGCGGATGCAGGACCAGCTGAAGCAGATCGAGAACGAGATCCGCCGCTGATGGACGCTCTCACCGCACCGATCACCAACATTCCCGCCCACGTTCGCGCGGACGGCGCCGACGGGCGCCGCCTCTGGGAGGCTGCACTCGGCTTCGAGTCGTTCCTCGTCCGCGCGATGGCGGCGTCGCTCGCAGGCGGCGCCGAGGGGACGGACGACGCCGCCTCGGACTCGGCGTCGTCGACCATGCGCGGAGAGCTGCCCGACGCGCTCGCGAACGCGGTCGCCGGCAGCGGCGGCCTCGGTCTCGCCGACCAGCTGTACGCGGAGCTGCGGCGACAGGTGAGCCGATGACCGCCGAGCTCGTCCAGCATCTGACGAGGCAGATCCGCTCGGCGAAGCGGCTGCTCGAGATCGTCGTCGCCCAGGGCGCCGCGATCCGCGCCCGCGACGTCGACGGCGTCCTCGCACGGCTCGCGGAGCTGCAGGGCGAGATGGCGCAGCGGCTCGTGCTCGAGCAGGAGCGCGAGCGGCTGATCGCGGGTGTCGCGACCCGCCTCGGCGTCCGGCCGGACGAGGTCGACATCGAGGCGGTGCTCGCGCTCGAGCCCGCGGTCGACGGCTCGGAGGCACGGCGCCTGTCGGCGGAGCTCAAGGGCCTCGTCGACGAGACCGCGCGGCTGCACGGGCAGAACCAGGTGCTGATCCGCCAGGAGCTCTCGTTCCTCGACCACCTGATGCGCCTGCTCTCGGGCGCGTGGCAGGCGGGCTACTCGCCGACCGGGATGACGCGCGCCCCGCAAACCTCGAACGCGGTCAACGCGGTGGCCTGAGATGGGCATCTCCACCTTCTTCGGGCTGCAGACCGCGCTCTCCGGGATCCTCGCGCAGCAGCGGGCGCTCGACGTGACGACGCACAACATCGCGAACGCGAACACGGTCGGCTACTCGCGCCAGGAGGCCGTTCTCGTCGCCAGCCCGGCGTTCACGATGCCGGGCGTGTCGACGGGCGTCCAGCCGGCGCAGATCGGCACGGGCGTCGACGTCGACCAGTACAAGCGCGTCCGCGACCAGTTCATCGACGTGCAGCTCCGCGCGCAGACGATGCGCCAGGGCTACTACGAGGCGGCGAGCGACGGCCTCGAGCAGGTCGAGCTCGCGCTCGCCGAGCCCTCCGACACGGGCCTCAACGCCCTCCTCCACACCTTCTGGAACGCGTGGCAGGACGTCTCCAACAACCCCGAGAGCCCGTCGACCCGGCAGGCGCTCGTGCAGGCGGGAGCGAACCTCGCCGATGCGTTCCACTCGCTCGACTCCCAGCTCCAGACGATCGCCGCGCAGACCGGGCAGAACGTCACGAGCACGCTCGCCGAGGCGAACCAGCTGGGCGGGGAGATCTACGGCCTGAACGTGCAGATCGCGAACGCGATCGCCACGGGCGCCACGCCGAACGACCTGCTCGACCAGCGCGACCTCCTCGTCGACCGGCTCGCGCAGCTCGGGAACGTGTCCGTCACGAAGGGCCCGCTCGAGGTTCTCGACGTCACGTTCGGCGGCGCCGCGCTCGTCACGGGCACCACCTCGTCGGCGACGCTCACCGAGCCGGACCTGACGAGCCTCACCTCCGGCCGTCTGGCCGGGCTCGTGAACCTGCGCGACACCGTCCTGCCCGGCTACCGCACCTCGCTCGACGCGATCGCGAGCTCGCTCGTCACGCAGACGAACGCGCTCCACGCGACCGGGTACGACCTGAGCGGGAGCACGGGCATCAACTTCTTCGCGGCAGGCGGCACGACGGCAGCGACGATCGCGGTCGACAGCACCGTCTTCGGCGACCCGACGCGCGTCGCCGCGGCGTCCGCCACGGGCCAGCCCGGCGATGCCGGCATCGCCCTGCAGATCGCCGCGCTCCGCGGGAGCGCCGGGGTCGACGGCGCCTACACGCAGCTCGTGACGCGGATCGGCTCCGATGCGCGCGACGCGAACCGGGCGCTCGCGAACGCGACCCTCCTCGCGAACTCGCTGGCCAACCGGCGCGAGAGTGTCTCGGGCGTCTCGCTCGACGAGGAGATGAGCAACATGATCCGGTTCCAGCGCGGCTTCCAGGCCTCGGCCCGGGCGCTCAACGCGATGGACGAGCTGATCGACGTGATCGTCAACCGGATGGGACGGGTCGGGCTGTGACGACCCGGATCACCCAGACGATGATCTCGCGGAACGTGCTCGCCGACCTCGAGCTCGTCTCCGGCCGGCTCGACCGCACGCGCGCGAAGCTCACCTCGGGCAAGGAGCTGACGCGGCCCTCCGACGACCCGCTGCTCGTCGGCCGCGCGCTCCAGTACCGCTCGGAGCTCGCCGCGAACCGCCAGTACCGCCGCGCGATCGACGAGGCGACCGGCTGGCACGAGGCCTCGGACTCGTCGCTGTCGGCGATCTCGAACATGCTCCGCCGCGCCCGCGACCTCGCCGTCGGCGGCGCGAACGGCGCCTCCAGCCCCGCCGCCCGCCAGCTGATGGCGACCGAGGTCGACCAGCTGATCGAGGGCATCAAGACCGAGGCGAACGCGCAGTACGCCGGCCGCTACCTCTTCAGCGGCACGACGACGCTGACGGCGCCGTACTCGACCGCCGACGACGCCTATCACGGCAACGCGAGCACGATCAACCGCGAGATCGGGCCGGGCGTCCAGCTGCAGGTGAACACGGTCGGCTCGGCCGTGGTCGGCGATGCCTCGAGCGGGATCGTGAAGGCGCTTCGCGACCTCTCCGCGCACCTGCGCGCCAACGACCTGACGGCCGTCGCCTCCGACCTGACCGCGATCGACGCTGTCCACGACGAACTGATCACGGCGCGCGCCGACATCGGCTCGCGCGTCAATCGCCTCGACGCCGCCGCCGAGCGGCTCAGCGAGCTCGAAGAGTCGACCGTTCGCCTTCTCTCGGAAACGGAGGACGCGGACATGGCGAAGACTCTCGTCGACGTGTCGACTCAGCAGGCCGTGTACGAGTCCGCGCTGCGGGCGGGTGCACGGATCGTCCAATCCTCTCTACTCGACTTCCTACGCTAAGGAGGGCTGCACGTGATCATCGACAGCACCCGGTTCGGCGAGGTCGAGGTCGCAGACGATGCGGTCCTCACCTTCCCGGACGGGATGATCGGGCTTCCGGGGGCACGGTACGTGCTTCTCGCAGCGTCGCCCGAATCGCCGTTCTACTGGCTCCATTCGGCGGAGCACCCCGGGATTGCGGTGCCGGTCACGTCACCGTGGCTCTTCTTCGCCGACTACGAGGTGCGCGTGCCCGACGAGGACGCGCGCCGGCTCGAGCTCGCCGACCCGGGCGACGCCGACATCTTCGTCGTCGTCCGCGCCACGGAGCGGCTCGAGGAGTTCACCGTCAACCTCGCGGGCCCCGTGATCGTTCACGCGGGCGCGCGGCTGGGGCGGCAGATCATCAACGACACGCGCGGATACGCTGCTCGGCATCCACTTTTCTCGGAGGTGGAGCTGAACGACGTCCAGGCCTCGAGTCCGCGCGTTCCCGTGGCAGCCGAGGCCTTCTAGGGAAGGGATACCCGCATGCTCGTCATCACACGGAAGTCCGGTGAGCGCATCTGCCTCGGCGACGAGATCACCATCACGGTGCTCGACATCGTCGGGTCGTCGGTTCGTCTCGGGATCGAGGCGCCGGCGGAGGTGCCCGTCTACCGCCACGAGATCTGGGCGGCGGTCAAGGCGGAGAACCAGGCTGCCGCGGAGACGGGCACGGGAGACCTCCCGAAGTCGTCATAGGAGCTCCAAGGAGAAAGGACTCTCACCGTTATGTCCCTGCGGATTCAGAACAACGTCGAGGCGTTCAACGCCCATCGCCAGCTCGTCGGCACCTCCGGCCGTCTCTCGCAGACGATGGAGAAGCTGTCGTCGGGCTACCGCATCAACCGCGCGTCGGACGACGCGGCCGGGCTCGCGATCAGCGAGAAGCTGCGGGCGCAGATCGGCGGCCTCGCGCAGGCCCAGCGGAACGCCATGGACGCCGTGTCGCTCGTGCAGACGGCCGAAGGCTCGATGCAGGAGGTGCACGTGATGCTCCAGCGCGTCCGCGACCTCGCCGTCCAGTACAAGAACGGCACCCTGTCCCCGGCGGACCGGACGTCGATCGAGCAGGAGGTCAGCGAGCTCGGCGACGAGATCGCCCGCATCGCGTCGGACACGACCTTCAACGGGATCACGCTGCTGACGGGCACCGCGACCGTCACGTTCCAGATCGGCGCCAACGACAACCAGACGATCAACGTCTCCGCGATCAACCTCTGGGGCGCCGGCGCCACGTTCTCGGTCAACTCGGCGATCTTCACCGCGTTCTCGACCGCGTCGCTCGCACAGATCGACACGGCGATCCAGAACGTCGCCTCGGCCCGCGCCACCTTCGGCTCGGCCCAGAACCGCATCGAGCACGCTCTCAACAACCTCGCCTCGTACGAGGAGAACCTGCAGGCCTCGGAGAGCCGCATCCGCGACGTCGACATGGCGGCGGAGATGGTCGAGTTCACGAAGCTGCAGATCCTCCAGCAGGCGGGCACCGCGATGCTCGCGCAGGCCAACCAGTCGCCCCAGGCCGTCCTCCGGCTGCTCCAGGGCTAAGAACTCGAATCAAAATGAAGGGACCCGCTCGGTTGTGACGAAGTCGTCGGTATCCGTTGTCAAGCTGGAAGGGGATGCCGGTGGCGATGTCGAGGCCGTGGGATGTGCCTGA
>VGCB01000142.1 GCA_016870235.1 Actinomycetota bacterium
ACGCGGCGGCTGCCGAAGGTGGGCTTCATCACGACCTTCGGGCATCGCGACATGCTCGACTCGGCCCGGTCGTGGCGGCCGCTCGAGGCGCTCACCGACGCCGGCTGGCGGCGGCCGTTCGGCGACTCCTCGGCCCCGCTCGTGGCGCGCTACCTGCGCCGTGGGATCCGGGAGCGCCTCAGGTCCGACGGGAGCGTGCTGATCCCGCTCGACGAGGCGCACGTCCGCGAGGAGCTCGAGCGGTTCAAGCGCTGCGACGTCGACGGGATCGCCGTCTGCCTGATCAACGCCTACGTCAACCCAGCGCACGAGCGGCGGGTCGCGGAGCTCGTGCGCGAGGTGCTCGGCGAGATCCCGTGCTCGATCTCGTCCTCCGTCTCGCCGCTCGCGAAGGAGTATCAGCGCGCGACGACGACCGTGATCGACGTCTTCATGAAGCTGATCTTCACACGCTACGTCGAGAGCCTCGACGCCGGCCTGCGCGAGAAGGGCTTCGACGGCGACCTCAACTTCGCCGACTCGGCCGCGATGCTGATCCAGGGCGACTACGCGATGCGGTACCCGTACAAGCTGGTCTTCTCGGGCCCCGCCGCCGGCGCCGTCGCCAGCGCGCACTTCGGCACCCTGGTCGGTGACGACCACCTGCTGTGCTGCGACGTCGGCGGCACCTCGTCGGACATCAGCCTCGTCACGGGCGGCGTCCCGTACCTGTCGACGACGTTCCAGCTGGAGCCGGACATGATCGTCAACTCGCTCGCGGTCGAGCTCGGGACGCTCGGTGCGGGCGGCGGCTCGATGGTCATCTCCGAGGCCTCCGGCGAGATCCGCGTCGGGCCGGAGAGCGCCGGCGGCGACCCCGGCCCCGCCTGCTACGGCCGGGGCGGCACGGCGCCGACGATGACCGACGCCTTCCTGCTGATCGGGCTGCTCGACCCCGGCGCCTTCAACGCCGGGAGGATGAGCCTCGACCGCGATCTCGCCTTGAAGGCGTTCGCCGACCTCGACAGCCCGCTCGACCTCGATCGGCGCATCAGCTACGCGTACCGGATCGGCCTCAACAACGTCGCCGAGGGGCTGATCGACGTCGCCATCGGCCGCGGCGTCGACCCGCGCGACTACAGCCTCGTCGCGTTCGGCGCCGCCGGGCCGCTCTACCTGCCCGCCGTCCTCGACGACGTGAAGGCCCGGCGCGTGATCGTCCCGCCCTACCCCGGGCTCTTCTCGGCGCTCGGCCTTCTCAGCTCCAACCTCGTCTTCTCCGACAGCCGGAGCTCGTACACGGTGCTGACGCCCGACGCGGGACCGGGGATCTCGGCGATGTTCGAGGCGATGGAGCGCGAGCTGCTCCAGCACGTGCAGGACGGGCAGGACTTCGAGCTCCGCCGCACGTTCGACGGCCGGCTCGTCGGGCAGTCGTGGGACACGCCGTTCATCCGGGTGCCGAACGGCGAGATCACCCCGGCCGTGATCGCCGACATGATCACCGGCTTCCACGACGAGTACCAGTCGCGCTACGGCAACCGATTCGAGGGCTTCCCCGTCGAGGGCGTCACGTACCGCGTCGAGGTCGTCGTCACCTCGGACAAGGTCGAGTACCCCGAGATCGAGAAGGGCGAGGCGGTCGAGGTCGCCCCGGCGCGGACGATCGAGCTCCACTACCTCGACGAGGCGAACGCGCGCGCCGGCGAGCACGACCGCGGCACACTCAAGGCCGGCAACATCGTGCGCGGCCCGGCCGTGATCCGCGAGCCGATGTCGACGACCCATGTCATGGCCGGCCAGGTGGCGACGATCGGCACCTGGGGCGAGATCCTGATCGAGCGGGCCTGAGGAGGGCTGCGATGACCACCACGACCGCCGTCCACCCGTCGCTCGGCGACCGCCGGCTCAAGGACCTGAGCGACGCCGATTTCGAGGCGCTCTACGACTGCGACCGGTTCACCGCCACGGTCCTCGGCAGCAAGTTCCGTTACATCATCAAGCACATGTGCACGCACCTGATGACGAACGCCTTCAGCGTGATCCTCAGGGACTGGTACGACTTCGCCGCCACCCTCTCGGGGCCGCCGCAGCTCGGCTACCCGATGGCGGCGATCTCGGACTCGCTCGTCATCTTCGCGGGCCCGATGTCGGAGGCGATCCGCAACTCGGTCGACGAGTTCGGCCCCGAGAACCTCGGGCCGGGCGACATCCTGATCAGCAACGACCCGTACCGGACGGGCACCCATCCGAACGACATCCTCTTCGCGCGCCCGGTCTTCCACGAGGGGCAGCTCGTCGCGTTCCTCAACATCCAGCCGCACATGATGGACGTCGGCGGCACCGTCCCCGCCGGCTTCAGCGCCGGCAAGGCGAACGTGTACGAAAACGGCCTCACGATCCCGCCGACGCTCCTCTACCGCGGCGACAAGCCGATCAAGGGCACCTTCAGCCTCCTCTTCGACAACGCCCGCTTCGGCGAGGTGATGCTGCCGGACATGCTGTCGATCGCGGCCGACCTGCGGCTCGGTGAGCGGCTCCTGCTCGAGGCGATCGAGCGCTACGGCCTGAACGCGTACCTCGGCGCCCTCCGCTACGCGACCGACGTCAGCGCCGAGTCGATGCGGGAGGCGATCCTGGCCGCGCCGGACGGCGTCTACGAGGGAGAGGACCTGATCGACTGTGACGCGGTCGACGCGTCCGAGGAGTACCTCGTGAAGGCGAAGGTGACGATCCGCGGCGCACGCGTCGAGGTCGACCTCTCCGGCTCCTCGCGGCAGGCGCGCACCTGCGTCAACTGTGGCTGGCTCGACTCGAAGACGGCGGTGGCGACGGCGCTCAAGTTCCTGATCGACCCGAAGTCGCACTTCACCTCCGGCGTCTTCCGCCACGTCGACCTCGTCTTGCCGCCCGGGGCGGTGTGCAACGCGCTGCCACCGGACGGCGCGATCATGCTCTACTGGGAGACGGCCTCGGCCGTCGTGATCGCGGTGTTTCGCGCGCTCTCGAAGGCGCTCGGCGAGAACGCGATCGCCGGCGACTTCGCCTCCGCGATGGTCCACAACGGCAACGGCCTGCGCGACAACGGGCAGCCGTGGGCGACGATGGCGGTGTGCGGCGGCGAGCTCGGCCCCTGGGGCGGGACGCGTCACGGCGACGCCGAGAACTCGCTCGCGATCTCCCTCGCGAACTCGATCGCGCCGGCGGTCGAGTCGACCGAGACCGACACGCCCGTCGTGATGATCCGCAAGGAGTACCGGACGGACACCTCTGGCGCCGGCTTCCACCGGGGCGGCTCCGCCACGGTCAAGGACACGCTCTGGCTGACCGCCGGCGACCACTACCCAAACGTGATCCACGTCAAGCGGGCGCCGGGCTTCGGCGTCAACGGCGGCGGCACGGGTGCGTCGGGCGGCGTCTGGCTCTGGCCGGCGGAGGAGGGCCGCCCGCCCGACTTCCTGTGGGTGGATCCCGACGCGGCCCTCGCGAACGCGACGCCGGTCGCGGGTGTGATGAACGCCGAGACGCACGAGCTCGATCCCGGCGGCACGTACTTCCACTACGGCAGGCAGGACGTCTGGAGGGTGCAGCCGGGCGCGTGCCTGCGGTACCAGAACAACTCGGGCGGCGGTTGGGGCGACCCGCTCGACCGGCCCGCGGAGAAGGTGCTGGCCGACGTCCGCAACGAGTACACGAGCCACGCTCTCGCTCGGGACGTGTACGGCGTCATCGTGGTGGGCGACCCGGACGTCGATCCCGAGGCGATGCACGTCGACGAGGCTGCCACGGAGGCGCTCCGCCAGGAGCTTCGCGCGGCCCGCTGAGTGAGCGCACGCCGGCCTGGCGGCGGTCGGCGACCGCCGTCTAGGCCGCGCGCCGCGTCGGCTCGGCGCGGCGCTCCGCGAGCTCGCGTCGATGCGCTGCGAGCTCCTGTCGCCGCTGGGCGGTGCCGGCGCGGCTCGTCGCGGGGCGCCGCGGCTCGCTCGCGCGGCCGAGGAGGATGCCGACGGTGTCGCGAACCGAGTCGAGGAGCACTCCGGTGAGGGCGATCAGCCCGAACGCGGCGAAGGCTGCGAAGCCGTTCCCGGCCTGGGAGACGAGGAGCCCGACGAAGGCGGCGACGACGACGAAGGCGGTCGCGAGCGGCTTCCGGATCAGGGTGCCGAGCCCGAGCCCGGCGAGGAAGACGGCCCCGAAGACGACGAAAGCGAGGATCATGCCTCGAGGGTAGGACCTCCCCCGGACGGACCTGGATCAATTATCCCTGCAAACTGGTCGTACTCAGCGTGTGACGGGTGCGATCTGCCGCTCGATCACGCCCGAGAGGTGCCGGACGATGACCGGGTCGAACTGGGTGCCGGAGCACCGGCGGAGCTCGCGGAGCGCGTCCTCGGGCTGCAGAGCGTCGCGGAAGGTGCGGGGCTGCACCATCGAGTCGAACGCGTGGCAGGCGAAGACGATGCGCGCGGCGAGCGGGATCGCGTCGCCGGCGAGGCCGTCGGGGTAGCCCGTGCCGTCGAAGCGCTCGTGGGTCGAGCGGACGAGCCGGCCGACCTCGCGGAGGATCGGGGAGGCGCTGAGGATCCGCTCGCCCACGACCGTGTGCTGCTGCACGAACTGCCACTCGTCGTCGGTGAGCGGGCCGGGCTTCTGGAGGATGTCGTCGGGCACGGCGATCGTGCCGATGTCGTGGAGCTGGGCGGCCCGGTGCAGGTCGAGGAGCTCGCGCTCGTCGAGCCCGAGCGAGCGGCCGACGTCGACGGCGAGCGTGGCGACGCCCTCCAGGTGCTCCTGGATCGACGGGTCGCGCTCGTACAGCGCCGCGAGCAGCATCTCGTGCGGCCGGTCGCGCGCGGTCTGCTTCCCGCGCTTCTGCATGTAGAGCCGCTCGTCGGCGAGGAGCAGCGCGCCGCCCGCGGCGTCGGCGTCGTCGGGGAGGAGGACGGCGCCGAACGAGCTCGTGACGGCGAACCCCTCTCCCTGCTCGGCGAGCGCGTTGACGGCCGCGTCGACGAGCACGACCGCCTCGGCGGGCGAGCGGACGGGGGCGAGCACGCAGAACTCGTCGCCGCCGAGCCGGTACGCGCCGCCGGAGCCGGCGGGCACGCGTGCCAGCTTGGCGCCCATGCGGGCGAGCAGCGTGTCTCCGGCGGGGTGGCCGAACGTGTCGTTGTAGTTCTTGAAGCCGTCGAGGTCGAAGGTGACGAGCAGCCACAGGTTGTCGCGCGAGGCCTCCTCGAGGCAGCGCTCGAGGTCGGAGACGAGGCTGCGGCGGTTGAGCAGCCCGGTCAGCGGGTCGGTCTCGGCCGCGATGCGCGTCCGCTGCAGCAGCCGGTGGCTCGCCCGGTACGAGAGCCCGAGCCGCACGAGCACGCCGACGAGGAGCGCGGCTGCCGCGCCTGCGACGAACGAGGGAACGAGGTCGAAGATGCCTGCGACGAGCACACCGGCCGCCGCGAAGCCGAGGAGCGGGAGCACGAGCATCGCCGCCCCGGGCGGGGTCGACCGTCTGCTGCGGGCCGATCGTCGCGTCACACTCCTTCCATCGGCGGTCTCCGCCGGATCCTGAAGAGGGATCACCCGGACGGGGCGGCCGCGCTCCCCCGACGAAGGCCCTGCAGGCGACGTCAGGCGCCGCGCCGCCGCGATCCGCCTCGGGCCGCACAGAGGGCCTCGCGCCACCGGACGGCCCCGCGTCCCACGTCAGTCGGACGGTGCTGCGCACGCTGCGGGCCGCTCGGAGGCGTTGCGCCGCCCCACGGCCCCGCGTCCGACTTCAGTCGGCCGCGCCCGCGCCCCGCCGTCGGCCGCCAGGCTCCCGGCGCGCCGCTGTCGATATCCTGAGCGCTCCGCGGTGGCGGTAGCTCAGCTGGTAGAGCCCCGGGTTGTGGTCCCGGTGGTCGCGGGTTCGAATCCCGTCCGCCACCCTCCATCCTGCGTCGAAGGTGCCGCTACCTTCCACCCCACCAGGCCCCGTAGCTCAGCGGATAGAGCGGCAGACTTCGAATCTGCGCGCGGAGGTTCGACTCCTCCCGGGGCCATATGCGTGTTGTCTCTGTCACAACGATCGTTCGCACTCGCCGCTAGCCAAGCCTCGGGCTCCTATGCAGAGGTTCGGACAGTGCCGGGCCGAACGCGCCTCACGGTGCCGTTGACCATTTGCACAACCTGGCATCACCCGGCGCGAGGGTCACGATCGGCTAGCAAGTCCGCCGCTTCCAAGCCGAACATCCCATGGACCGCGATCACGTCCCTCCAGTACACCGGCATAGAACCACCCTTCCACCGCATGAATGACGACGAACGCATCGAGAAGCGACTCATTGATCTCCTCGACCGCTTCGTACGCTGCGAGCAGATACTCACGCCGCGTACGCGAGATCCAGTCCGAGACGACCAAGGTCTTGGCGATGTCGCATTCCGGCGGTCCGACGCTGAAACCCTCGAAGTCGATTACCTTCCAAACCCCAGGATCGTTGCGAGCGGCTATTACGTTTGCGGCGTGGAGGTCGCCATGACAAATGCATACGCGTCTCGGCGAGGTCTCGTCGATCCGGGCGCGTGACTCCGCTGCCATCGACGCAGGCACGGACATGCCGATCGTGTCCAGCCCTGTGGCAAGGTCGCTCATCCTTCTACTGAAGGGGGAGCCTCGCCCGCACCACTCCCCAAGCGCCCTCGACGCTTTGATGCAAGGGAGAGACAGAGAGTGTATCTCGGCCAATAGATGACCGATGACAGTGGCTCGCACCAACTCATCTCGGCAGGCCCTCTCTAGCGTCCACCCACCAGTGTCCGAAAGCACCAAGAACGAGTAACCATCCTCATTGAGCTCTCGTGCAACCAGTACGGGCGCCAGCGACGCGTCGAGACGACGCAAAAGCTCATAAGCTTGTGCCTCTCGCTTTGCGCTTCGCGACTCTGAAGGGGGAAAGACCTTTACGACCAGACGGGTCGCGTCCGTCAAGGTGGTGTACGAGGCTGAGCGCGTCATCCTCGCCTGATGCTCAACGCGTTGTCGGCGTCGGCGTCACCTCCTCGCGGTTCGAATCGGGACGATGGATCAGTCGCACCTCGAG
>VGCB01000143.1 GCA_016870235.1 Actinomycetota bacterium
TAGACACCGTCGTCGTCGAGCCGGCCGACCTCGCCGACGGCGATCCGCGTCCCGGGCAGCCACGTCCCGTAGAAGCGCGTGTGGTCGTGGAAGGTCTTCAGGTAGATGACCGCGGCGTCGTCCATCGCTGCACCTCCCGGCTCGGGGAGGCCAGCGTACCAGGCCGTCTCAGCCGTCTCGAAGCGCGGCTCCGGTGACGTCGTCGACCCGCTTGGCGCCGACGAGCGCAAGTGTCCGATCGACGTCGGCACGCAGCACGTCGAGCATCGTGCGCACGCCCGCCTCGCCCCCGGCCGCGAGCGCGAGGAACCATGGCCGGCCGATCAGGCAGGCGCGGGCCCCGAGCGCCCTGGCCTTGACGGCGTCCTCGCCGCGACGGACGCCGCCGTCGACGAGCACCTCGGCCCGGTCGCCGACTGCGTCCACGACCTCGGGGAGGACGTCGAACGTGCCCGGGCTCGAGTCGAGCTGACGGCCACCGTGGTTGGAGACGTACACGGCATCGGCGCCCTGGCGCACCGCCTCGCGGGCGTCGCGCGCGGACAGGACGCCCTTGACGACGAGCGGGCCGTCCCAGAGCCGCCGCAGCCAGCCGACCTTCTCCCAGGTCACCGTCGCATCGAACGCCTGCAGCTTGCCGTCGGGGAAGTTGGCCGCGCGCACCTTCGGGTCACGGAGCAGGCACCGGAGCCACCGCGGGTGTCGGAGCACGTCGATCGTGTTCCCGAGCCGGATCTCGGGCGGGAGCCGGGTCCCGTTGCGGACGTCGCGCTCCCGGTTGCCGATGACCGGCGTGTCGACCGTGAGCACGAGCGCCTTGTAGCCGGCCGACTTGACGCGCTGGACGAGATCCTCGGTCACGCGGTCGGAGGGGCCGAGGTAGAGCTGGAACCAGAGCGGCGCCGAGGCCGCCGCGGCCATCTCCTCGATCGCATAGCTCGTCGCCGTCGACAGGCACGCGATCGTCCCGGCGGCACCGGCGGCGCGGATGGCGGCGAGCTCACCCTGCACGTGCACGAGCCCGGCGAGCCCGGCCGGGGCGAGGAGGACGGGCATGGCAACCCTCTCGCCGAGCACCGTCGTGCCCGTGTCGCGATCGGACACGTCGACCAGCCAGCGCGGGTCGAAGCGGAGGCGCTCGATCGCGTCGCGGTTGGCGCGCAGGGTCACCTCGGCGCCGGCGCCCCCGACGACGAAGTCGAACACCATCTTCGGCAGCCGCCGGCGTGCGGCCCGCTCGACGTCGGCGTACGTCTCGATCCTCACGGCGCCAAGCATCGCACGTGGGCGCGCGGGCCGGTGCCGCGAGGGCCGACGTGAGATACTCGCTCCGTGGTCACCAGCAGGGGCTTCCGAGAGCCGGTCCCGGTCGTCCGGGCGGCCTTCGCGCTGGGTTTCCTGCTCTCGCTGGGCGCCGGCTCGATGCTGTACTTCTTCGTCGACGACACCGACTCGGCGTTCGCGTGGACGATCGCAGTGCCCGCGTCGGCGGCCTTCCTCGGTGCCTTCTACCTCGCGGCCGCCGTGATCGCGGTTGCGAGCGTCCGCCGGCCCGAATGGGTGCGAGTGCGCGTAGGGCTTCCCGAGCTGGTCGTGTTCTTCTGGGCGACGCTTCTCGCAACGCTCCTCCATCTCGACAAGTTCCACCTGGGCGCGGGCGGGACGGCCGCCAGGGTTGCCGGCTGGGCCTGGCTGATCGTGTACATCGTCCTGCCGCCGCTGACCACGCTCGGGCTGATCCGGCAGCGGATGGCGGGCGGCAGCGATTCGCCGCGGGTCGCCCTGCTACCGCGTGCCTACCGGCTCGCCCTCCTTCTGACGGGGATCGCTCTGCTTGCGGTCGGCCAAGTCGTCTTCGTCGCTCCCGGCGTCGGCGACGACATCTGGCCGTGGCCGGTGACATCTCTGACAATGCGGGCGATGGCTGCATGGATGCTGGCGCTCGGCACGGCCCTCCTTGCGATCGCCTGGGAGAACGACGCCGATCGGATCGTGCCGGGGGCGTTAGGGATCGTCCCCGGCCCGGCCCTGCTCGCGATCGGGCTCGCACGCTTCCCTCCGGACGACTGGCGTGCCGGGGCGGTCTACGTCGTCGTGCTCGCCGCTGTCGCGAGCCTCGGTCTTCTCGGCCTGAGCTTCTGGAGGCGCTGGCTCAGCTCGACGCGGGCGGTACCGACGCCTGCGGCCATCCCGGAGAGCTGAGGAACTGCGGCACCGGCGTGAACCCGAACGACGGGTCCCAGTCGCGTGTGTTCGCCAGGATCTCGAGCCCGATCCCGTTCGGGTCGGTGAGGTACGTGCCGCCGACCTTGCCCGGCATCAGCTCCGCGTGGACGTGGGCGCCGGCTGCGCGCATCCGCTCGAGCAGCGCCTCCGCCTCCGCCCGCTCGCGCCCGCCGAGCGCGACGTTCATGAAGCCCTGATCCGAGAGACGGCGATCGGGATCCGCGGGCCGGCTCCGCGGCTCCGCGTACTCGGTCACCTCGAGGTAGACGTCGCCGCCCCGGGCGACGAACCGCTCCGCGCGGGCGCCCCCGAGGCCCCAGAGCGCCTCGTGCTCGGGCGCGTGCAGCGTCCCGGCGGGCTCCTCGAAGAGGCCTGCGACGTCGACCAGCGACCGTCGCGCCGCCTCGAGGTCGGGGACGGTGGCGGCGGCGTAGACGACGGCCGGCGCGAGGTCGTAGAAGCGCGGCCGGATGCCGCCGGGCGTCGCGGATCCCTCCTCCAGCACCTCGACGACGACCCCCACGTACGGATCGCGGAAGCACACGCGGCGGAGGCCGTCGTGCTCGACCGGCTCGGTGAGCGTCGGGACGCCGTGCCGGGCGAGCTTCTCGAGGACTGCGTCGAAGTCGGGCACCGTGAGGCCCCACCGCGTCCAGCCGAGGTCGGCGGCCGTCCAGTCGGCCGGCAGCGGCCGCTGCGTAGGCTCCGTGTGCGCGAAGAGCTCGAGCTGCACCATGTCCTGACGCCCGACGAGCCACCAGAGCGTCGTCGCGGCGTCGTCGCCGACGTCCTGGATCCTCGCCAGCCAGGGCCCGGAGAAGACGCGGCCGCCCGCGTCGGCGAAGCCGAAGACCGACGAGTAGAACGCGACGCTTCGCGGCATGTTGCTCGTGCAGAACGCGAGCTGGACGATCTTCGGCGGCGTCGCCACCCGCCGATCCTACGCCGTTCCCGGTCGGTCTACGAGCGCAGCCGCAGGACCAGCGATCGCGAGTAGGTCTCGACCCGGACCTCGTCGCCGCGCCGCGTGATGCGCTCCGGCGCGTCCCGGACGGGCAGCCGATCGAGAACCGCTCCCGACCCACGGTCGAGGACATAGACGAAGTCCGGCTCGGCGGTGAAGCCGTAGCCGGTGACGATCCGGTTGCCGGGCGCGAGCACGAACGTGCCCGCGTTCGCGACGAGGGAAGGGCTGCGCCAGAGCACCCTCTTCGTCCTCAGGTCGATCGCCGTGATGGCGCCGTTTCGCATCCTCGACGAGCTGGCATAGGTGAGGTGGGCGTTCTGGACGTAGAGCACGCCGTCGGCCTCGCGAGCCCACCGGACCTGTGCGTACACGAGCTCGCTGTCGGACGGCGTCGCGGCCGTGGTCCGGGCGAGCGCGTTCAGGTCGAGCACGTACCGGATCCCGGGACGCCCTTCACGGAAGGAGAGCAGGTAGCGGGCGGACGCACCGTCGCGGCCGTACGTGACGAACCAGAGCGGGCCTTGCCGGAAGGCGTCGAGCACGCCTTCCCCGGCGATCTCGGCCGGCCCACCCGAGACGACGGCGCTGCGCGTCGTCGTCACGACCGGGTGACCGACGTCCGACACGACCTCGAGCTGCGGAGGCGACGGCCTGACGAACGATGTGACCTCCGGTCGGAACGGAGGACCGGGAATCGCGACCGGTGCCGGCGCGTCAGCGGCGACTGCCGCGCTCGCGGCGACGGCGGCGATCGTCACGACGATCGGCAGCCACCGCATCTCAGAACGTGCGGTCGAGCTCGAGCAGCATGTGGGCGAAGCGCCACCTGCGGTCGCTCTCCTTCACCACCTTCGTGCGATAGAGGCCGCTCGACTTCACCTCGAGCTCGCCGTCGGTGACGACGATCAGGGTCAGGATCGCGTAGACGTCGGCACTCGTCGCGGTCTCGTTCGCGTGCCGGATGTTCGTGATCACGTGGCGGCGCTGGTCGGTCTGCGCGTTCACGGTCGAGCTGCAGAACTCGACGATCGCGTCGCGTCCCGTGATCGACACCGCCTCGTCGCCGGCGATCGTGATCGTGAAGGTCGCATCCTCGGTGAAGACCGTCGAGAGGACGGGCCACTCGCGGGTGTCCATCGGCCAGCCGTAGTCGGCGAAGAGCTGCTCGATCGCGTCCCTGTCGGCCATCTCGTCCTCCTCGATCGTCGCTGGTGGGAGACGGAAGATACCGAGCCTCAGCCGGTGTTCCGGAGTGCGGTCGCGATCCCCGCGATCGAGCGGAGCAGCGGCCGGCGCGCCTCCTCGTTGCCGGCGCGGTGCGCCTCCAGCAGCTCCACCTGGATCGCGTTCATCGGGTCGACGTACGGGTTGCGGAGGCGGATCGAGCGCTGGATCACCGGCTGCCGATCGAGCAGCGTCTCGGTCTCGACGATTGCGAGCACGGCCTCGACCGTGCGCTCGTACTCGGCCTCGATCAGGCTCCAGATGCGGTGGCGGTCGGCGCCCGCCGGCACGAGGCGCAGGTAGCCGCGGGCGATCTCCATCGACGCTTTTGCGAGCGTCATCTCGAGGTTCTGCACGAACGAGTGGAAGAACGGCCAGTCGCGGAACAGGCGGCGGAGCGTCGTCAGGGAGCGCCCGCGGAGCCCGTGCGTCGTGAGCGCTGTCCCGGTGCCGTACCAGGCCGGCAACAGGCACCGGGTCTGCGTCCACGAGAAGACCCACGGGATCGCGCGGAGCGCCGTGAGCTCGTCGGAGCCTGCAGCCTCCGGGCGCGAGACGGGTCGCGAGCCGATCTCGAGGTGCGCGAGCTCGTCGAGCGGCGTGAACCGGCGGAAGAACCGGGGAAAGGCAGGGTCATCCCAGACGAGGCCTCGATAGGTGGCAAGGGCGGTCGTGGCCAGGGCCTCGATCGTCTCGGCGTCGGCCGGCCTCGGCGGCGACGGAGGGACGATCCCCGGTGCCGCGGTGAGCATCGTCGCTGCGACCTTCGCCTCGAGGTTCCGCTCGGCCAGCCCGGCGAGGCCGTAGTTGAACGCGATCGTCTCGCCCTGCTCGGTCAGGCGCAGGCGGCCGCCGACGGCGCCCGGCGGCTGCGAGAGGACGGCCGCGTAGGTCGGGCCGCCGCCCCGTCCGGCCGAGCCACCGCGGCCATGGAAGATCGTCAGCTCGACGCCGGCCTCGGCGGCGATGGACGTCAGCCGTTGCTGGGCGCGATGGATCTCCCAGTGCGCTGCCAGCATCCCGCCGTCCTTGGCCGAGTCGGAGTACCCGACCATCACCTCGAGCCGCTCTCGAGGCGAGCGGTGGAGCAGCTCGCGGACGAGACCAGCGGCGCCCCGGAGATCCGCGACCGTCTCGAGCAGGGGAACGCACGGCAGCGTCGCGCCCGACCGGGCGACGAGCGCCTCGGCGGCGAGGATGTCGGCCGCCGACCCGGTCATCGAGACGATCAGACGTCCCACCGTGACCTCGCCGTAGCGGCGCTGCATGCGTGCTGCCGTCCGGAGGGCCTCGACGAGCCGGGCGCCACCGGCCCGAACCTCGCTCGCGTGCGCGCGGAGGTCGAGCGAGGCGAGATGGAGGCCGAACACCTCGACCCGGGCGCGGATGTCGGCGAGCACACCGTCGGCGATCGCTGCTCCTCGATGCGCGCGGAGAGCCCGGTCGAGTCGGTCGAGATCCTCGAGCAGCTCCGCGCCGTCGTCGTAGCCGTCCTCGCCGAGGCGCTCCCACGTCCTCGTCAGCATCGCGCGGAACGGCTCGTCGGAGTCGGTCGGGAGCTCGGGCACGGCGCCGACGACGTTCGTCGACATGCCCCAGGCCCGGGCGAGCTCCCGGATCTCGCCGCGGTAGCGGTCGCGGGCGAGGTGGCGGGCGCGCGTGACCGCCTCGCGTGACGCCTCGCGCACGGTCTCGGCGCCGGCCGACGGGTTGCCGTCCATGTCGCCGCCGATCCACGTCCCGAACGAGAGCGGCGCCGGGACGCCGGGCACGTTCCCGCGCAGGGTGCGCACGACGTCCGGAACGGCCTCCCAGAGCGAGGTTTCGAAGAACCAGAGCCCCGTGCGGATCTCGTCCACGACCTTCGGCCGGGTCGTTCTGACGGGGTCCGTCTGCCAGAGGATCGTGATGTCGGCGTGCAGCCCGTCCAGCAGCCGCTGGCGGCGCGGAGGCGTCAGCCACGGGTCGTCGAGCATCCGGAGGCGACGCGCGATCCGCTGGTGCGCCGCGAGCACCGTGCGCCGCGTCGCCTCGGTCGGATGCGCGGTGAGGACGGGCTCGACGTGGAGGCGTGTCACGAGGCTCGTGATCTCCCCGGGGTCGTGCCCTGCCCCGGCCAGCAGCTCGACCGATTCGGCGACCGTCTCGTGCGCGGTGCGCCCTTCGCGCTCGTAGTCGCGCCGGCGGCGGACGCGATGGTGCTGCTCGGCGATGTTCGCGAGCTGGAAGAACAGCGAGAAGGCCTGGAGCACCCTGCCCTTGGTCGGGACGTCGAGCGCCGCGAGCGACCGGTCGAGGCGTGTGCGGTCGCCCGTCTCTCGCGCTCGCCGCGCGAGCGCCCGGATGCGCTCCTCGATCGCGAGCAGCTCCTCGCCCTCCTGCTCGACGATGACGCGGCCGAGGAGGTCGCCGAGCAGGCGGACGTTGGCCCGGAGCGCCTGATCGCCTCGCGCTGCCGCCACCGGGGTCAGCCCCGGCTGAGCCTGGCGGCGAGCCGACGCGCGCGCGAGGGCCTCGTCAGCTCCTTGGCGACGAGGTAGCCCGAGCCGCCGCCGAGACCCGGCCCGGGATGCGTCGACGCACCGAGGTGGTACAGCCCGTCGACCTCGGTCCG
>VGCB01000144.1 GCA_016870235.1 Actinomycetota bacterium
GGCCGCCCACGACCGAGTCACCTGGCTGTCCGAGCCGACGGCGAGGGGCACCCCTGCTCGCAGCCAGCCGGGGAGATCGGTGACGCCGTCGCCGAGGTTCGCCTCGGTGCCCGGGCAGAGCACGACAGTCGCTCCGCCGCGCGCCACCGCCTCGATCTCGCGCGGCGTGACATGGGTTGCGTGGACGAGGTGCCAGTTGCGGTCGAGGCCCGCGCCGGCCAGCCAGGCGACAGGGCGCTGACCCAAAGCCCGCTCGCACTCCTCGACCTCGCGCACCTGCTCGGCGAGGTGAATATGGATCGGCGCGTCGCCCGCGGCCGCTGCGAGGCGGCGCATGCCGGCGATCCCTTCCTCCGACACCGCGCGGAGCGAGTGGCAGGCGAGCCCGGCCCCGAGCAGCGAACGGCCCCGGACACGACCCTCGCACTCGATCGCGGCACGGATTTCGTCGACGCCCGCGAGGCCGATCGCGAACCGCCGCTGCTCGCCCTCGGGCGCGGACGCGGCGAACCCCGCGCGCTCGTAGAGGACAGGCAGGAGCGTCAGCCCGATACGCGACTCCGCCGCCGCGCCGACGATCGCGTGCGCAGAGACGGACGGGTCGCCCTCGGCCCCCGCGAGCCGGTGCAGGTAGTGGAACTCGCACACGTGCGTGTACCCGCCGCACAGGAGCTCGACGAAGAGCTGGGTCGCGATCGCGCGAAGCGCCTCGGGGGTCATCCGGGAAGCGACGCGGTACATTTGCTCCCGCCACGACCAGAAGTCGTCGCGCTCTCCCTCCCGCCGCTCGGCGAGCCCCGCAAACGCGCGCTGGAAGGCGTGACCGTGCGCGTCGACGACGCCCGGGAGCGCCGGCCCCGGCAGGAGCCTCGCACCCTCGGGAGCAGGGACGCCGGCGGCGACCTCCGCCCAGTGGCCGCTCGCGTCCGCGCGAAGGAGGACGTCGCGTGCCCATCCCGGCGGCTGACCGAGGCGGGCGAGCGGCGCCCAGTACGTCACCGACCGAGACACGCCCGCGCTCGTTCGGCGCCGCCGACGACGACGCGCAGGCAGGGGCTCCGTCCCATGCCGTAGACCAGCTCGCGGGGATGCTCGACGTCCCACACGACGAGATCCGCCACGCGCCCGGGCACGATGCGGCCATGGCTCTCGGCGAGCCCGAGCACACGGGCCGCATGGGTCGTGGTTCCGCGCAGCGCCTCCTCCGGGGTCAGCCCGAAGAGAAGACAGCCGAGGCTCATCGCGAGGAGGAGCGACAGCGTTGGAGACGAGCCGGGGTTGTGTTCGGTGGCGAGCGCGATCGGAACCCGATGGGCCCGGAAGGCATCGACCGGCGGCACCGTCGTCTCCCGGAGGAAGAGGAACGCACCGGGAAGGAGCACGGCAACGGTGCCTGCGGTCCCATCGCGGCCGCTCCGTCGGCGCTCGTGTACTCGAGATGGTCGGCCGAGAGCGCGCCGGCCTCGGCCGCGAGCGCCGCGCCGCCGAGATCGCTCAGCTGATCCGCGTGAAGCCGCACAGGAAGACCGAGCGCCTTGGCCGCCGCGAACACCCGGCGGGTCTGGTCCGGCGAGAACGCGATGCGCTCGCAGAACGCGTCGACCGCATCGACGAGGCCCTCCTCGTGGAGCGCGGGAAGCCAGGCGCACACCGCGTCGACATACTCGTCGGCACGACCGTCGTACTCCGGAGGGACGGCGTGGGCGCCGAGGTACGTCGTCCGCACTGTTGCGGGGCCGGTGCGGCCAAGCGCACGTGCGACGCGCAGGCAGCGCGCCTCGTCGTCCGCCGAGAGGCCATAGCCGGACTTGATCTCGACGGTGGTGACGCCCTCGGCGGCGAGGGTGACGAGCCGGTCCTCGGCAAGCCGGAGCAGCTCCTCGTCGCCCGCGGCTCGTGTCGCCACGACGGTCGAGCGGATGCCGCCGCCCGCCCCCGCGACCTCCTCGTAGCTGGCGCCGCCGAGCCGCAGCTCGAGCTCGTTTGCGCGGTTGCCGGCGTAGACGAGGTGCGTGTGGCAGTCGATCAGGCCGGGCGTCACGCAGGCGCCGCCGAGATCGACTTCCTTGACGTCGCCGACCCCGTCAGGGAGCTCCTGCACCTTCCCGACCCAGCGGATACCACCGCCGTCCGTGAGGATCGCGCCATCCTCGAGCAGCCCCCAGCCCGCCGCGTCCGCGAGCGTCGCAATCCGCGCGTTTCGCCAGAGCGTCGCCTCTCGGCTCACGCGGCGATCGTACTCCCCGTGCCCCGGCCCCACGCGGCCGGCGATGCGGAGTACATTGACCGAGGAGTGAGCACGACGTCTTCGGCCGCCACGGTCGCCGGCCCTCGCCCGGTGCGCTCGCCACGCGGGACGACGCTCAGCTGCCGCAGCTGGACGATCGAGGCCGCGTACCGGATGCTGCAGAACAACCTCGATCCGGAGGTGGCGGAGAACCCCGACGCGCTCGTCGTCGTCGTCCTCGCCGTTCGTCACCCCGGCGCAGGTGGGGCAGATGGCCGCCGGGCTCGTGTCCGGCCGCGTGCCGACCGTCGGCGAGCCGCAGCAGTTCCTCGCGCCGGTGCCGTCGCTCGTGCTTGCGCTCGGCACCCGCCGCGACAGCTTCGGCCGGCCGCTGGTCGGCAAGAGCCTCGGCAAGGTCGCGTTCGACGAGCTCGTCGCGGACACCCCGCAGTCGAGCGTGTTCCGCGCGCTGATGGGCAAACCCAGGGGGTCGCGCACGTTCCCGGATCCCGACGGCACGGACGCTTACTGGCGGTTCGTGTTCGGCGGCCTGTACCCGCGCCAGTTCGACCGGAGGGCGTTGAACGAGAACGCCCGCCGCGAATTCGGTTCCTAGAACGCGGCTAACGCGGAGCGCCGCCAGCAAACCACACCAGGACCGCCACGACAAACGCGCACTTCCAAGCTCGGGCGGCCCACACGCACACCTGATCCAGCAGCCACCATGCGGCCGTTCCAAAACGTCGCATTCGAGGAGTGTGCCACATGGCCGAGGACGTCTCACCGATCATCATCGCGTACGCGCGCAAGCACCGGTTGGACCCCGCCGCCGTGATCGCCGTCGCCAGAGGCGAAGGCGGCCTGGTGAACCGCGAAGGAGACCGCGGCGACGACGGCCGGTCGTTCGGCCCGTTCCAGTTGTACGAGAAGGGCGAACTGCCACGTCAGTACGTCGGCGCGCCCGACCGCGCGGACGCGTGGGCGTGGTCGCCGGAGGGCATTAACTACGCGCTCGGACGCATGAGCTCGTACGGCGCCGCCGGGCTCACTGGACACCGGGCGGTCGAGACGATCATCCGGAAGTTTGAGCGGCCCGCCGACCCAGACAAGAGCGTTCGCAACGCGATCGCCCGATACGTGCCCGGCGGCATCGGGCGCGCGGCGCGCGACTGGGACTGTTTCGAGGCGATCCTCGAGGCGCTCCGCGCGCTCGCCGAGGACGAGACGCTCCTGATCCAGTCCGGGAAGCCGGTAGGCGTCTTCCGGACCCACGGTGACGCGCCGCGGGTGCTCCTGGCGAACTCCAACCTCGTTCCGCGTTGGGCCACCTGGGAGCACTTCGACGAGCTCGCTGCGAAGGGCCTCTTCATGTACGGGCAGATGACGGCCGGCTCCTGGATCTACATCGGCAGCCAGGGGATCGTGCAAGGGACGTACGAGACCTTCGCCGAGGCGGGAAGGCAGCACTACGGCGGCGATCTCGCAGGGCGATGGATCCTCACGGCCGGTCTCGGCGGCATGGGCGGTGCGCAGCCGCTCGCGGCCACGCTCGCGGGCGCCTCCACACTCGTCGTCGAGTGTCGGCAGTCGCGGATCGACTTCCGCCTCCGCACCCGGTACCTGGACGAGCAGGCCAGCGACCTCGACGACGCGCTCGCCCGGATCGCGACCGCGACCCGCGATCGCCGCGCGGTGTCGATCGGCCTCCTCGGCAACGCGGCCGAGGTCGTGCCCGAGATCGCACGTCGCGCCGCCGGCGGCGGCATGCGTCCCGATCTCGTCACCGACCAGACCTCCGCGCACGACCTCGTCAACGGGTACCTGCCGGCCGGATGGTCGGTGGAACAGTGGGAGGCGGCGCAGCACGACCCCAAACGGCATGCCGAGCTCTGCTCGGCGGCGGCTCGCTCGTGTGCCGTTCACGTGCACGCCATGCTCGACCTCCACGCCCTCGGCATCCCGACAGTGGACTACGGCAACAACATCCGCCAGGTCGCCTCGGACGCGGGCGTCGACGACGCCTTCGCGTTCCCCGGCTTCGTCCCCGCGTACATCCGGCCGCTCTTCTGTGCGGGCAAGGGCCCGTTTCGCTGGGTCGCGCTGTCGGGGAACCCGGAGGACATCCACCGCACCGATCGAAGGCTCGCGGAGCTCTTCCCGGCCGACGAGCACCTGCAGCGCTGGCTCGCGATGGCAAGCGACCGGATCGCGTTCCAGGGCCTGCCCGCGCGGATCTGCTGGCTCGGGCTCGGCGAACGCCACGTCGCCGGGCTCGCGTTCAACGAGATGGTGCGAAGCGGCGAGCTGGAGGCGCCGATCGTGATCGGGCGCGACCACCTCGACGCCGGCTCCGTCGCCTCCCCGAACCGCGAGACCGAGGCGATGCTCGACGGCACCGACGCCGTCTCCGACTGGCCGCTTCTGAACGCGCTCCTCAACACCGCGAGCGGAGCGACGTGGGTCTCGATCCACCACGGCGGCGGCGTCGGCATGGGCTATTCCCAGCACGCCGGCATGGTCGTCGTCTGCGACGGGACGGACGACGCCGCGCGCCGGCTCGAGCGCGTGCTCTGGAACGACCCTGCGACCGGCGTCATGCGGCATGCCGACGCCGGCTACGAGCTGGCGCGCCGCTGCGCGCACCAGCACGGCCTCAAGCTGCCGATGGCCGCTGTCGACGAGGGCTAGGCCCAGGTGCTGATCGAGCCGGGAAGGCTCACGCTCGAGGAGATCCGGCGGCTTCACGCGGGCGAGCGCGACATCGAGCTGCACCCGGCCGCGATCGAAGACGTCCGCGCGAGCGCGGAGGTCGTCGAGCGCGCGGTGCGCGGAGAGCAGGCCGTGTACGGCGTCAACACCGGCTTCGGCCGCCTCGCGACGACGAGGATCGCAGCGTCGGACGTCGAGGAGCTGCAGGCGAACCTCGTGCGCTCGCACGCAACCGGCGTCGGCGAGCCCCTGCCGCCCGCGGTTGTCCGACTGACCCTGGCGCTGAAGGCGGCAAGCCTCGCCCGTGGTCTTTCCGGTGTACGCGAGCAGCTCGTGCAAGTTCTCCTCGACGTTCTCTCGGCCGGTCTCGTTCCCTCCATCCCGGCCCAGGGTTCGGTCGGCGCGTCCGGTGACCTCGCGCCGCTCGCCCACCTCGCCCTCGCGCTCACCGGCGAGGGGGAGATGCTGACCCCCGACGGTCGTGCTCCCGCGCGTCCGTTGCTCGAGGCCGCGGGCATCGAACCCGTGAGGCTCGGCCCCAAGGAGGGGCTTGCGCTGGTCAACGGCACGCAGGTGTCGACCGCCCTCGCCCTGCACGCGCTCCTCTCGTTCGAGCCCGTGCTCGGCGCGGCAATGGTCATCGGCGCGATGACGGTCGACGCCGCCCGCGGCAGCGACGGGCCGTTCGAGGCCCGCATCCACGAGGCGCGCGGCCATCGGGCGCAGATCGAGGCGGCGGCCGTGTATCGCGGGTTGATGGCGGGCAGCGAGATCCGGCGCTCGCACGTCTCGGGCGACGACCGCGTCCAGGACCCCTACTGCCTGCGCTGCCAACCGCAGGTCGTCGGCGCATGCCTCGAGCAGCTCCGCCATTCAGCCGCGGTTCTCCTCGTCGAGGCGAATGCGGTCACAGACAACCCACTGGTGTTCGCAGCCGGCGAGGGCGCGCTGGTCTCGGGCGGGAACTTCCACGCCGAGCCCGTCGCGCTCGCGGCCGACGCCATGGCGGTCGCGATCGCCGAGGTGGGCGCCATCGCCGAGCGCCGCATCGCGATGCTGATCGACGCCGACGTGTCGGGGCTGCCGCCGTTCCTCGCGACGCGGCCGGGTCTCGACTCCGGCTTCATGGTCGCTCACGTCACTGCGGCCGCCCTCGCCTCCGAGAACAAAGCTCTCGCCCATCCCGCGAGCGTCGACAGCCTCCCGACGTCGGCGAATCAGGAAGATCACGTCTCGATGGCGACCTTCGCGGCACGCCGCCTGCAGCCGATGATCGCGAACGTCGCGCACATCGTCGGGATCGAGGCGGTCGTGGCGGCGCAGGCGCTCGAGGAGCACCGCCCGCTACGGAGCTCGGACGTCGTCGAGGAGGCGCACGCCGCGATCCGAAGCGCGGTGCCGGCGCTCGCAGGCGACCGGTACCTCGCGCCGGACATCGTGGCCGCCACGGAGCTCGTCGCCAGCGGGGCACTCGGAGACCTCCTCAAGCGGCTGCCCGACGCGCCGGCGCTCTTTCCCTGAGTCCCCTGCTACCGGCCGATCACAGCGACTCGACGATCGCCGCGACCCGCTGGCCGAGCACCGTGGCCCGTGCGAGGGTTAGGCCTTCCCTGTAGGCGAGGACGACGGCGACGACCGGGCCGGAGGACCGGTAGACGAGCGCCGCCGTGTGCTGGACGACCGAGAACCAGCCGTTCTTCTGTCCGACGAGCGCCTCCGGCGGGAGGAACGGCGCGAGCAGGCCTCCGTTCTCGGGCAGCCCTGTCGGTCGCAGGAGGAGGCCGACGACGAGGCGGCCGTCTCGCGGTCGCAGGCCCGTGCGCGCGACGGCGTCCCGGTCGCCCCCGGCGACGCCGTGCAGCGTCTCGAGCGCCACGCCGAGATCGTTCGCGGTCGTCACCCGCCGCGAGATCGGCGGCGGCTCGAGCGCCGACGGCGAGACCCGAACCCGAGTCGCCGTCCCGACCCGGTAGTCGCCCGGATAGGTCGAGCGGGCGGCGCCGAGCCGCGCCAGCATGCGCTCGACCTCCGCGCGGTCACGCGAGGGATCGCCGCCGCCGAGCTCGCGCAGGAGCCGGTTTGCACCGAGGTT
>VGCB01000145.1 GCA_016870235.1 Actinomycetota bacterium
GGAGCTCGCGGCGCAGCCGCTCGCTCGGGACTATGCTCGTCATCAGGGCGTACCTCCTCGTCGACTTCCAGGTCAACGCGGAGGCTACGCCCGATTCAATTCCCCCGGCTCATGGGACGCGACCCTGCTTGCGGAGCTCGACCGCAGCGTGGCAGCGTGATCCCGGATCGTGCCCCTCTTGCCGGCGGACCATTCGGCTCCACGCGAGGGAGGGCATCGCGGACACACCCTCCAGAACGGCCCTGCAACCGCCGATGACCTGGAAAGAGTGTCCATGCGATCCAGCAACAGCCTCAGGAGCCTGCTCCGGGGCAGGCGTCTCGACAGCTGCCCAGGCGATGCACAGGTGGGGACGGCGAGCCGCGACCCGCTGACGCTCCTCCTCGACGAGCGCGGGCTCGGCGAGACGGCCTCGTCGATGGAGCCCGGCGGAGCGGCGCTCGTCCTCTTCGCGGTCGACGGTCTCCGGCGCGTCGGCGGCGCCCACGACATCGCGGACGAGATCCTCGTCCGCCTCGCCGACCGGCTCCGCAGCGCCCGGCGCGACCGCGACGCCCTCGCGCGGATCGACGTCGACCGGCTCGCCGTGCTGCTGACGGGTCTCGACGACCCCGAACGGGACGGAGTCGCGGCCGCCGATCGGATGCTCGGCGCGCTCGCCGCCCCGATCGAGGTCCACGGGCTGAGGCTCGAGGTCGAGCTCGTCGTCGGCGTCGGGTTCTCCGAGCGCCCCACGCTCACGGCCCTGCTCGCGGCGGCGGACGCTGCGCTCTCGGGCGCGAGACGCGCAGGGCGCGGGATCGCCGCGACGCGGCGCGCCGAGATCGCCGAGCCGACCGTGGCCGACGAGATCGCCTCGTTCGCGCAGATGCGGCGCGGCTCGCGGCGCGTCGCGTAGCTGCGCGCGGCTTCGAGTGGAACCCAGGCGGGCCGGCTCGCTCAGCCCTCCGCAGGCGGGTGCACGACGACGACCGGGATCGGCGAGCGGGCGGCGACGCTCCGCGAGACGCTGCCGAGCAGCGACTCGGCAATCAGCCCGCGTCCGCGCGACCCCATCACAACGAGGTCGGCGCCGACGCTGGCCGAGACTCCGAGCACGGCGTCCGCGATCTCGTCCGACCCACCCTCGCCCACGAGCCGGACGTGAGCGGTGACACCGGCGGCAGCGGCGGCGTCCGTCGCCTCGCGAAGCACCGGGTCGTGCGCAACCTCCTCGGCCTCGACGCGGGTCAGCGGGTTCTCCTCGAACACCTCCTCCGCCAGCTCGGGCGACGCGTGCAGGACGATCACCTCGCCATCGGCGCCCTTCGCGAGCTGCAGCGCGAGATCGAGCGCCGCGCGGGCGGCCGGCGAGCCGTCGAACGGGACGATTGTCGTGCCAGCCTTCATCTCATCCTCCTCCTCCCGGATACCTCGGTACAAAGGGAGCCTCGACGATCGCCGCCGGCAGAGCATCCGTGCCCGGCCGAAGAACGCGGGAGCGAACTACCGATCCGCTCGCGGCAGCACGACGAAGGCGTCTGGCTGAAGCCTAGACGCGGAGAAGGGGCTGGCGCACGATTCGAGTGTGGGAGGGGCTCCCAAGGGGAACCCCGTTCCCCTGGCTTCAGGATCCGGAGGCTGGCGCGTCTGCTACCTCGGTCCCTCGCCCAGCAGACGCGCGAGCCTCCGGCAAGTAGACAGGCGTCTCGTCGAGGCGGCGGATGACGAGCCACCCGACGAGCGTCGCGAGGCCGAGCAGCGCCACCGCGACCCGGCTCGCGTCGAGGGCGCCGAGCCAGCCCGTCTGGTCGTGCAGGATCCACACCGTCCCGCTCCAGAAGATGAGCGGGCCGACGGCGGAGGCGAGGCGGTTCGCGAGGTTGAAGAACCCGAACAGCTGCCCCCGCAGCTCCGGCGGCGTCAGCCGCAGCATGAACACGCGATCCGCCGTCCAGACGACGCCGAGCGCCATCCCCGCGATCGGGGCGACGACCCAGATCGTCCACGGGCGCCCCACCGCCGCCGAGAGCAGGATCCCCGCCGCGAACACCGGGAGCACCGCCGCGAGCGGCCGCTTCGGCCCGAGCCGCTCGACGATCCGTCCCGCCGCGATCGCGGCCGCGCCCGCCGAGAGGACGGCGATCCCGAACGCCGCGTTCTTGTCCGACTCCGAGAAGCTCCCGAGCCGGGTCATGTAGACGGCGAGGAACGCGCTCAGCGTCACGACCGCATCCGAGTAGAGGAACCGCCCCGCGAGGAAGCGCGTGATCTGCGGGTACCGGCTCGCCTCCCTCAGCGTCCGCCTGACCTCGAGCCCCGCGGCACGGATCGCGGTGCGCAACGGCGGCGGCGCTCCGGTCGGGCGCCGCTCCTTGATCAGGAAGAACGCGGGCAACGCAAACAGGAGGTAGAGGAGGCCCGCGGGGCCGAATGCCTCCTGCTTGTCGCCCTCGCCGACGATCAGCTCGGCGACGACGCCGAGCCCGAAGATCATGCCGAGGAAGCCGAGGGCGACGGCGAGGCCGGAGACGCGCCCCTGCTCCTCCGGCGCGGCGACGTCGGCGAGGAGCGGGTCGTACTGGGCGAACGCGAGGAGCGAGAACCCGACCGCAAGGCCGGCGACGACGAGCGCCGGCCAGATCGCCCCGTCCTCCGGCACGAACCCGAGCCCGGCGCACGCCGCGGCCGAGCCGATGGTGAAGACGATCAGGAACGGCTTGCGCCGCCCGTACTGGTCGGCGATCGCGCCGGTGATCGGGAGGATGAACACGACGACCAGCGCGACGATCACCTGCGTCGTCGTCACGTACCAGTCCGGCCGGTCCCGGTCGTTGATGATCCACGTCGGGAAGAACCGGACCGCGAGCAGGAACGCGAAGAGGGAGTACGCGAAGTCGTACAGCGCCCAGGCCGTCTGCGGGGAGCCGCCGAGAGACTGCAGCCTCCTCATGCGCGAAAGCGTACGTTCGGCGGCATCTCCACGTGAGAGCGGACCCGCGCGCATGCCAGGCCGGGCAACACGCGGCTCACGTCGGCGGGGAGCTGTCCCCCGAAAAGAGGACGACAGTCCGGGCGGGTGACGCGAAATGCCCCATCCGGGGGAAGCCCGGAGCGCAAAGATGCCCCGGCCGGGGGAGTGGCAAGAGCCCGTGACAGGCGTACATTCGCTGCACGGAGAGACGACGCCAAGCGTTCGTCAGCCGGCCGGTCGTAAAGGGGGGCTGGCTGGGATGACGACACAGGGCGAGCGGGGCGGCCGGCAGGTTCACTGGGACGACTTCATCGACCGATTCGGGGGAGTGGGCGACGGGGCGACCAGCCGTCAACCATGGCCGCCCCGCCGCCCGTCCGACGCTACCGCAGCCGAGCCCCGGACGCGAATCCCTTCGCGGGCTCAGCACGCGCTCTCCGCGAAAGACGGCGGCGCCGACCGCGGCGTCGCCGTCTCGTGTCCCGATCAGCTTCGGCGGGCCCGGCGCGTACCAGTTGCCGCCCTCCGAGCCTCCGCGGGCCTTCGCGCCGACCTCAACGGCGGCCGGGCGGCACCACTCGCAGTTCGCTCTGCAGGCGTCGTTCGGCCGCTGGTCGAAGAGGTTGCCGCGGATGAGGACGCGGTCGACCGTCGCGTCGTCGTAGACGGTCACGCCCTGGCGCCCGTTGGCGACGACGCGTTCCGCTCGATCGTGACGCCGCTGACGTTCGCGCCGATCGCGACGCCCGCGAAGTTGTTGCCGGAGAAGACGTTGTCGCGGACGGTGACGCCCTCGACGCGACTGCCCTGCCTGCCCTCGCCGCCCATCGCCACGATCAGGCCCGAATGCTCCGTCGACGCCGACAGGCGGTTGCCCTCGACGAGGACGTCGGCGATCACGCGTCGTCTCTCGCCGCTCGCCCGCTGCTGGTCGAAGACGTGGATGCCGTACCCCGGGACGCCGGCGGCGATGTTGTCGAGCAGGGCGATCCTCGAGCCAGCCGCCACGTAGTGGCGCCGCCGCCGGGACTGCGAGCGCCGCGGCGGGGACGGCCGCGAGAACGGCGGCAGGGAGAGCCCGGCGCATCGGCAGATCGTGCCTGACGGGCTCCCGTGATCGGATTTCCGTGATCGTCCAGGGCGTCCGCCGGTACACGTCCGGCTGAAGCAGACACGGCAGGGGGTGTGGCCCCGAACGGCGAGTTTGTGTTGAATCAACACAAGCTCTTTCGGGCAGGCGCATGACTCGAGAGCAGGAGGGGGTTCTCTAGGGGAACCCCGTTCCCCAAGCTTCAGGATCCGGGTGTGCGCGTGTCTGCTACCTCGGTCCTGCCACCCGGCAGACGCGCGCACACCCGGCAAACCGACAACAGCCTCACCAGCGGCAGACGGCCGGGATCGCGGGGTGGTCCGGCGCAGCGTACTTCTTGTGGATCGGCTGGACGACCTCCTCGCCGAACGTCTGGATCTGCTCGTAGGCCGACTCCATCGAGGGGCCGGTCGGCATCCGGAAGCGCATCGTGAAGTAGTCGACCTCGTACTCCTCGTGGAACATCTCGAGCTGCTCGATGCACTGCTGCGGCGTGCCCATGACGAGGTGCTTCGCGCACTTCTCGGGGGTGATGTCCGCCTCGCTCTGGAGATCGGGGTGCCCGGTGAAGATGCCCATGTTGAAGTAGAACTTCCACTCGGCGACGAAGTGCGTGCCGAACTCGTTCGCCGCCTCCTCGAACGTGTCGGCGGCCCAGCCGTCGCGCATCATCACGACGAACGGCTTCTTGTCGCGCTTCGCGCACTCGGCCTTGTACATGTCGAGACGCTCGTGCCAGACCTCCTTCAGGTGCGGCGAGGGGTCGGCCGTCATCGCCGCGCCGTAGGTGGCGGAGCGGGCGATCGCCTCGGGGCTCGCGTTGCCACCGCCCCAGATCGGCCAGCCGCCCTTCTGGTACGGCCCCGGCGTCAGGAGCCCCTGGCGCACCTGCCAGTGCTTGCCGTCGAAGTCGAAGCGCTCGCCCTTGAACGCCTCCTGCCAGATCTTGACCGCCTCGTTGAAGCGGCCGAGGAGCTTCTCCTCCGGGATCCCGAACTGGCCCCAGTAGCCCGAGTGGTACCCGCGCGACATCGTCGTGTAGAGGCGGCCCCTGGAGAGGTTGTCGATGATCGCGAACTGCTCGGCGGCGTGTATCGGGTGGTACAGGGTCGCCACGTACGTGAACGTGCCGATCGCGACCTTCTCCGTCTCGCGCGCGAGGACGGTGAGGAGCTGCTCGGGACCGGGGTAGTAGCACTCCGTCCGCCCGTGCCGGTGCGGCACCTGCAACGAGTGGAAGCCGGCCTTCTCCGCGGCGATCCCCTCCTGGATCATCTGCTCGAGGGTCCGGTGGACGTCGTCCGGCTGCGGAAACGGCTGGTCGTACGCTCCCTTGTTGACGTCGATGAGGTAGCCGATTCTCACGTCTTTTGCTCCTTTGTCGGGACGGATCGCGCACGAGGGAAGCTACAGCGCGCAGCGTCCCCGCGTCCGGGCGGGGAGACCCTGGACGTCGCCGCCGCGTATGCTCTCCCGTATGCCGACCGTCGGCATCGACGCCACCGGCGTGCTCCGCGTCGGCGGCCGGAAGGTGTTCCCGCTCGGGGTGACCCTTCCGCCTCCGCCCGGGAGCAACGCGCCGAGCGGGAAGCCGGCCCTCGTCGAGCTGGCAGACGCCGGGGTCAACATGATGCGCACCGGGCGTGGCGACTGGAGCGCCGTGCTGCTCGACGGGCAGCTCGCGCAGGAGAGGCTCCTGCTCGACGCGGGCGCCGCCAGCGGGATCTTCAGCTGGTTCTGGCTCGGCAACCTCGGCAACCTGCCCGCGACGTCGGGCTCCCCGACCGAGCTGCTCCTGACGGAGGTCGTGAACGCGTTCAAGAGCCATCCGGCGCTCGGTGTCTGGAAGGGCGTCGACGAGCCGCGCAACCGCTTCCGCGGCGACGACTGGATCCGGCCGGCGGGGCTCGTGCGCGCCTTCCGCAAGGTCAACCAGCTCGACGCGCGGCATCCCCTCGTGATCACGCAGGCGCCGGGCTCGACCGTCGCGCAGCTGACGCCGTACCGCCCCTCGTTCGACATCACCGGCGCCGACATCTACCCGATCGCCTACCCGCCCGGCAACCACGCCGGCACGGCGAACAAGGGCATCAGCGTCGTGGGGGACGTCGCCGCGATCATGCGGCAGGCGGCGGGGACGAAGCCGTTCTGGATGACGCTGCAGCTCGCCTGGAGCGGCGTCACCCCGACGCCGCGGCGACCGGACGTCGTGCCGCGGTTCCCTTCGCTCCACCAGCTGCGGTTCATGACGTGGCAGTCGATCGTCAACGGCGCCCGGGGCCTCGTGTTCTTCGGCGGCCACGTGACGCAGGTCGCGACGCCGCCGGACGCCGCCCGCGGCTGGAACTGGACGCTCTACGCGCGCGTCCTCAAGCCGCTCCTCACCGAGCTCACCTCGCCCGCGGTCGCGCCGGTGCTCGTCGCCCCGAAGGGGAACGTGACGATCAGGACGTCGGCCGCGGGGATCGAGGTGGCGACACGCCGGGCGGGGAACACGTTCTGGGTGATCGCCGTCAGGCGGAACGCCTCGACGAGCCGCGTCACCTTCAGCGGGCTCCCCCGCCGGCGAGACGGCCAGCACCTCACCGAGGGCGAGGTGCTGAACGAGTGGGTACGACAGCCGCCGGCGGCGGGCGCCAGGTGCTGCGAGCCGTCGACGCGGCCGGCGGCTCGTTCACGGACTGGCTCGGCGACCACGAGGCCCGCGTCTACCGGTTCAAGCTGTAGCCAGCAACGAAGGGAGGACGACGTGGACACGAAGGCTGTCGTGGAGCATCACCTGGACGCGCTGCAGGCAGGCGACGCGGCGCGCACGCTGAGCGACTACACCGACGACTCGGTGCTCATCAGCGGCGGCGAGGTCTACCGCGGCCTCACTGCGCTGCGACCGCTCTTCGAAGGCGCGTGCGCGACGCTCTTCAGGCCCGGCGCGCACACCTTCACGCTCGACTCGCTGGTCGTC
>VGCB01000146.1 GCA_016870235.1 Actinomycetota bacterium
CGTATCGGCGGCATGGAGCTCGGGCGCGTCGTCGTCGCCGACCGCCGCCGAGATCCCACCCTGCGCGAGGGAGCTCGCCGAGAGGAGGAGCGGCCCCTTCGTGACGAGGAGAACGCGGGCGGTCGGCTCGGCGACGGCGCAGAGCGCGGCGAAGAGGCCGGCGACGCCGCTGCCGACGACGACGAGGTCGACCGGCTCGGGGGGATTCGTCTGGGCTCTCATCGGTCGGATTCTCCTGAGTTTTTGTCTGATAGACTCAAACTTGATGCCGAGTGTATCACACCCCGACGCAACACCCGCACACGTCGTGCTCGCCGTCGTCTTCCAGGTGCGCGAGGGGCACCTGTGCGTGCTCCTCTGGGAGCGAGCCCGGGCGCCGTTCTCGGGTGCGTGGTCGCTGCCGGGCGGCCGGATCAGCCGCGGCGAGACGCTCGAGGGCTCGATCCTCCGGCACCTCGTCGCCAAGGTCGACGTCCGCGACGTCGCGCACCTCGAGCAGCTCGCCACCTACAGCGGCCCGGATCGGGCAGCCGGCGTGTGGGAGATCGCGACCGCGTACCTCGGGCTCGTGCCGCTCGGGGTCGAGCCCGCCGTTCCCCCGGACACCTCCTGGCACTCGGTCGACGCGCTGCCGGCGACCGCGTTCGACCACGGCGCGATCGTGCTGGCAGGCCGGGAGCGCCTCCGCGGGAAGCTCTCGTACACGAACATCGGCTTCGCCCTCGCGCCCGAGGCGTTCACGCTCCCCGAGCTGCACGAGATCTACGTCGCGGCGCTCGGCCACCAGGTCGCACCGACGAACCTGCGCCGCGTCCTCGAGCGCCGCGGCGCGATCGAGCCGACCGGCGCGCGTCGGCGATCGGGGCCGAGCGGTGGCCGCCCCGCGGAGATCTTCCGCTTCCGCGAGCGAGCGCTCGCGATCACCGATCCCTTCGCAGCCCTGCGGCCTCCGGACGATCCCCTCGACTGACGGGCCACACCGCGACCGCCGGCTCGCGCGCGGGCCTCAAGCTTCGGCCCCAGCCACCGATACACGGGCCATGCGAACCGCTCCCCGCTGGCTCGTGCTCGTCGGCCTCGTCAGCCTGATCGCCGAGGCGGGAGCCGCGGCGGCCCTGTTCTGGCACCCCGGCCCTCGCGCCAGATAGAAGCTCCAACGACATGAGCACGGGCCGTCTGGCCGTGGTCGTCTTTCAGAGCTTCTACGTCCCCCCGACGCAATCCCGCCTACCCCTCGAGCGCGCGGACGAACTCGGGGCTCTCGGACGTTCTCGCGAGACGGGCGAAGTGCTCGTCGGCGTACGCCCTGAAGTCGAACGGGATCGGCGAGACGACCGCCTGCACGACGCCCCACATCGCCTCGCGGAAGTCGGACATGAACCGCATCAGCTGCAGCGCCCGCAGATCCGGCTCGCGGACGGCTCCGCGGTACGCGAGCAGGAGCGCCTCGTGCTCGGCCTCCCCGAAGCCGTTGTTGACCGAGAGGTTCGCGAGGTCGAAGAAGACGTCGCCCATGCCTGCGTACTCCCAGTCGACGATCCGGACCCGGGAGCCGTCGTCGATGAAGTTCGCGGGCAGGAGGTCGTTGTGGCACGGACGCTCCGCCGTCACTCCGCGCACGGCCTGGATGCGACGCGCTATCTGCCGGGCCCAGACGTACGCAGCGGGCATCTCGGCGCCGCGGGCGAACGCCGTCGAGCGGTACTCCTCGCTCACGTCGAAGCTCGAGAACCGCGCGGGGAGCGGCGGGCCGTTGTGGAACGCGTGAAGCGCCGCGGCGATGCGACGGATCGTCGCCGGCTCCCGCATCGTGTCCGCGTCGACCGGCGTCCCTTCGAGGAAGCGCGTGACGAGGCACTGCTCGTCCTCGACATAGGCCTCGACCGGCGGCCCGACGCCGACGGCGGCGGCGGCGAGCGTCGCCTCGTGCTCCACGGCGCGATCGATGCCGAGCAGGTGCGTCTCGGGCCCGCCGAGCCGCAGGACGAAACGGTCGCCGCCGTCGAGGGTGACGAGGACGTTCCAGCTCGCGATGCCGCCGGAGAGCTGCTCCATGCGCGCAGCCCGGCCAGGCCACAGGCGCGCCGCGATCGCCTCGACACGATCCATCGGACGGATCTTGCCCGGCTTCTGCTTCGACCGTCGAAGGAACGGCCGGCTAGGCGTCCGTGTTTCGTATATTGATCGAGGATGCGAGTCGCGATCACCGGGGCACACGGGCTCGTCGGGCGCCGCCTCGGGCAGGATCTCGCACACGACGGGCATCAGGTGATTCGCATCACCCGCCGGCCCGCCGAGCCGGACGACGTGGTTTGGGATCCTGCGACGGGCTCGCTCGAAGGCGCGCGAATCGACGGCGTCGACGCGATCGTCCACCTCGCAGGCGAGACCGTCGGGCAGCGGTGGACGGCCTCGACGCGCCGGCGGATCCTCGACTCGCGGGTCGAGGGGACGGGCACGATCGCGAAGGTCGCGTCACAGCTCTCGCGGCCGCCGAGCGTGCTCGTGTGCGCGTCGGCCGTCGGGTACTACGGCGATCGCGGCGACGAGCTGCTGACCGACGACTCGGACGGCGGCCGTGGCTTCCTCGCCGAGGTCGTCACCGCCTGGGAGGCAGCGGCAGAGCCGGCCCGAGCGGCCGGGATCCGGGTCGTGCACATGCGGAAGGGCATCGTGCTCTCGCGCGACGGCGGCGCGCTTCGCCGGCTGCTCCTGCCGTTCCGTCTCGGCCTCGGTGGCCGCGTCGGCAGCGGCCGTCAGTGGTGGCCGTGGCTGACGCTCGACGACGCCGTCGCGGCCTACCGGTTCGCGCTCACGAGCGCGACCGACGGCCCCGTCAACGTCGTCGCCGGCTCGACCCGAAACGCCGACTTCGCCCGCGCGCTCGGCAAGGCGCTCCGCCGCCCCGCCGCGATGCCGCTGCCCGCGCCGGTCGTGCGGCTCGCGATGGGAGAGATGGGCCGGGAGATGCTGCTCGCAAGCCAGCGCGTCGAGTCGACCCGCCTGGCCGCAGAGGGCTTCGCCTTCGGAAGCACGACGATCGACCGGGCCCTCGCGCACGTGCTTCGCGCAGGGTAGGCAGGCTTCGCGCAGGGTAGGCAGGCGAGCAGGCGCGGCGCGGGCGGGCTCCCCCCGCCTGGCGGTCTCCCCGGATCCGTGGCATCCTTTGCGAGCTTCCGCCGCGCGACGTGAAAGGAGGTTGGCCTCGGATGACCGATAGACGACGCCACGCCTCCGCGCGCGCCGGCCACCCCTGATCGCAGTCCCGACGGGACTCCGGGCGCGCAGCTCCGTCCACGGCGCGCCGCCCGGCGTGCCTCGCCACCCGTTCCCCGGAGGACGATGATCGAGATGGTGCTCGACCTGAGGATGCTCGGCTGGGACGCCGAGCGCGACGAGGAGCTCGCCGCTCTCGACCGCGACACGGTCGACGCGGGTCGAGTCTCCGTGCAGCATCGAGGGGCGTACGACGTGCTCACGCGCGAGGGAGAGATCCGCTGCGAGGCGGCTCCCCGCCTCGTTCGCGCGGCCGAGGACGCGGCGGGGATGCCGGCTGTCGGCGACTGGGTCGCGCTCGACCGCGGCGCGGATGGCCGCCGGTCGATCGTGGCGGTGCTCGAGCGCCGGTCGCGGTTCTCCCGACTCGCCGCCCACGACCCGGCGTCGGAGACGACCCGCGAGCAGGTCGTCGCCGCGAACATCGACGTGGTCTTCGTCGTCACGTCGCTGAACGAGGATCTCAGCCCGAGGCGGCTCGAGCGCTATCTGACGCTCGCGTGGCAGAGCGGTGCGCGCCCGGTCGTGCTGCTGACGAAGGCGGATCTCGTCGCCGACCCGTCGGACGCGATCGCGCTCGTCGGGTCGCTCGCGATCGGCGTTCCCATCCACGCGCTCTCGACGGTCACCGGCACCGGTCTCGAAGCCGTCCTCGCCGAGCTCGGGCCCGGCGTGACCGCGGCGCTCCTCGGCTCGTCGGGCGTCGGCAAGTCGACGCTGGCGAACGCGCTCGCCGGCACGGATCGCATGGCGACGGCGGAGATCCGCGCCGACGGCAAGGGACGGCACACGACGACCCGTCGCGAGCTGATCGTGCTCCCCGAAGAACGGGGCCTGCTGATCGACACGCCCGGGATGCGCGAGCTGCAGCTCTGGGTCGCCGACGAGGGGTTGGCGGAGGCCTTCGAGGACGTGACCTCGCTCTTCGGCGGCTGCCGGTTCTCCGACTGCGCCCACGACCAGGAGCCCGGCTGCGCCGTCAAGGCGGCGCTCGCCGACGGGCGCCTCGCCCCGGAGCGGTGGGAGAGCTATCTCAAGCTGCAGCGGGAGCTCGAGATGCTCGAGCGGCGCCTCGACAAGCGGGCGGCCTCGGAGGATCGCCGCCGCTGGCGGGCGATGGACCGCACTCTCCGCGCGTTGTACCGCGACCGCGAGCGCGATCGGTGAGGGGAGGGCCGCTCCGGCCCGCTCCGGCCCTCCCCTCGGCTCGCCTCCCGGGTCAGGCTGCCGTCATCACATTGGGGGCTCCACGCGTGACCGTGGTCGTGAAGGCCCAGTCGGCGGCGGCGTCGTTCGTGTCCCTCCCGTCGGGGATGCGCGCGAGCGAGCCGCCGACCGCATTCGAGTCGGCGACGGCATCGGGGAGCGCCGTTCCCTCGACCAGGTCGAACGTGGACGTGCCGATCGCGGCAGCACGGATCGCGCCCTCGTAGGAGAGCGCGTCGAGCAGCCTGCTACCGGCGACGTCGACGAGGGCGACGCCGTCGGGGCCGTTCTGCAGGTCCACGTCGACCGCGAGGTACCCACCGGGAGCGAGCGTCCCGGAGAGGGCGCGGCGCGCGTACTCGGTCGAGTCGCCGCCGTTGACGAGGACGAGCGCGATCCCGTCGAGCGATGCCGGCTCGGTGCCGGTGTTCGCGATCTCGACGAACCCGTCGGCGTCCGTTCCCACCTGGTCGTAGTCAACCTCGTTGATCACGAGCCGGGACGCCCCGGAGGGAGGCGGGGGCGGAGGCGACGTCCCTGCCTCGCAGGTGAGCATGATCAGGTCGGTGGCGCCGACGGCCACCTGCACCCTCCCGGCTGCGCCGTCGAACGTCGTGCAGGCCGTCCCCTGGAGATCGGCGACGGTACCGACCCCGGCCGGTCCGGCCGGCCCCTGTGGCCCGACGGGCCCCTGCGGCCCGGGCGGCCCGATCGGGCCCGCCGGCCCCGCGGGCCCCTGCCGGTTCCACGAGACCGCCGTCTCGTTGCGCTTGCACGTCTCGGATCCGCCGACGATCCGCACGAGCCCGTGGCGCGCGTTCTGGCAGGCGTCGATCCGGCTGTCCGCGTCGCTCGCCGCCGTCGCGATCGCGGCCACTGCCGCGAGCGAGACGCCGACCACGAGCGGCAGGACGAGCGAACCTCTTCTCACTCTCAATCCCGACCTCCTGTCGTCGATGTTGACGACAGAGGAGTAGCCGCGACCGGCCGTGCTGCCAATTGTCCGAAAGGGACAAGGCGGGAGAGAAACGGCTTGACCGCGGAGCGCTGTGGAGAAACCGCGACATCTCTGAAACGCCTTCGTGCGCCCGGTCGGGGATCGCAGCGCCCGGCGGGACGCATCTGGCTGAAGCCAGACGCGGGCACAGCGCAGGAATCGAGCGCGAGGGAGGGCCCCAGGGAACCGCAGGTTCCCGGCTTCAGGATCCGGGTGCGCGCGCGTCTGCTACGTCGGTCCCTCACCCAGCAGACGCGCGCGCACCCGGCAAGCAAACATCAGCGGAGCTCGTCCCGAGCACACATTCCAGCCTTCGCTCAGAAGCTCCGCGGCAACCCGAGCTGCTCCGCCACCGCGTTGCGCGCCATCTCGTTCGTGATGGGGCCGATGCGGAAGAGGCGGGCGTCGCGCCAGTAGCGCTGCATGTCGGTCTCGGCCGAGTAGCCCATGCCGCCGAGGATCTGGATCCCGAGGTCAGCCGCGTCGACGGCGGCCTCCGACGCCATCACCTTCACCATCGACGTCTCGAGGTGGCAGTCGACACCGGCGGCCTGCAGCTTCGCCGCGTGCAGCACGGCGAGCCCGACGTGGTGCCGCCACGTCGCGATGTCGGCGACGTAGTGCTGGAGGATCTGGAACTGGCCGATCGGCCGGCCGAAGGCCTCGCGATCCTGCATGTAGGCGAGCGCGTCCTCGAGGACGCCGTCGAGGACGCCCGCGCAGAAGCTCGAGACGATGATGCGCTCGTTGTTCAGGGTCGGGAGCAGCTGCCGCCAGGCGCCGCCGGGCTCACCGAGGACGAGGTCGTCGGGGACGAACACGTCCTGCAGCCCGACGTCGCAGGAGCCGATCGCGCGCATGCCGAGCTTCGGCAGCTCCGTGATCGTGACGCCGTCGGCCTTCGTGGGCACGAGGAGGATCGTCAGCCCCTGGTGCCGCTTGACGACGTTCTCGTCGGTGCGCGCGAGGAGCAGCACGTAGTCGGCGACGTGCGCGGACGAGCACCATGTCTTCGAGCCGTTCAGCACCCAGCCGCCGTCGGCCCTCCGCGCCGTCGTCCGGAGCGCGCCGACGACGTCGGTGCCGCCGCCCGGCTCGGTGAACCCGATCGAGTAGCGGAGCTCGCCGCGCGCGGTCGGCGGCAGGAAGCGCTCCTTCTGCTCGGGGCTCCCCATCGAGCCGATCGCCTTGCCGCCCGCGAAGGAGGTGATCCCCCAGATCCAGGCGAGACCGCCGAGCGTCCGCGCGAGCTCCCGCGCGAGGACGCTCTGGACGACGGCGTCGCCGCCCTGGCCGCCGTGCTCCTCCGGGATCCCGATCCCGTGGAAGCCGCCCCGGGTCAGCTTCTCCCAGAGCTCGAACGGGTACTCGTGCTCGCGCGCCTCGGCCTCGCGGGCCCACGCCTTCGGACATTCGCGGTCGACCCAGGCTCGCGTCTCCTTGCGGAAGAGCTCGAGCTCCTCGGGCAGCTCCAGGTCGGTGACGGGCACGGCAGGCTCCTCGATCGC
>VGCB01000147.1 GCA_016870235.1 Actinomycetota bacterium
CGGCGAGCTCGAGCGACGCGGGATGGAGATGGAGCACGCGCCGATCGTGTGCTTCGGCAGGACGAGCAGCGACCCTCACTACTCGCCCCCCGACGTCGGCTCACAGGTCCTCGGCCCGGGCGCGGTGCTGATGGATCTGTTCTGCCGGGTCGCAGGCTCGGACGGCTGCTACGCGGACATCACCTGGATGGCCCACGTCGGTGCGCCCGGCGACGCGTTCGTTCGAACCTTCGAGGCCGTCATCGCCGCCCGCGACGAGGGCGTCCGCTTCCTCCGCGCGCGGCTGGAGGGTGGCGACACGGTCATGGGTTTCGAGGTCGACGGTGCCGTCCGCCGTGTGCTCGTCGACGAGGGCTACGAGCCGTTCCTCCTCCATCGCACCGGGCACAGCCTCGGTCGGGTGACCGCCCACGGCGAGGCGGCGCACTTCGACGGGATCGAGACGCTCGACGAGCGTCTGATCCTGCCTGGGCTCGGCTTCACGATCGAGCCGGGCGTGTACACGCCCGACTTCGGCGTCCGCTCCGAGCTCAACGTGCTGACCCTGGAGCGCGGGCTCGAGGTGACGACGGCCGTGCAGACGGAGATCGACGTTCTGTGATCCGCGCGGCGACCGATGTCGGCGGCACCTTCACCGACCTCGTCTACTTCACCGTCGATCCGGACACGGGACGGCAGGAGATCGTGACCGCGAAGGCAGACACGACACCGCCCGACTTCGAGGCCGGGGTGATGGACGTGATCGCCAAGGCGTCGCTGGCCGTCGCCGAGATCGGGTTCCTCGCGCACGGGACGACCGTCGTGATCAACGCGCTCACGGAGCGTCGCGGCGTGAGGACGGCGCTGATCGCGACCGAGGGCTTCCGGGACTCGCTCGAGATCCAGCGGGGCAACCGGCCCGACTTCTTCAACCTCTTCTTCGCGAAGCCGGAGCCGTTCGTGCCGCGCCCGCTCCGCCGCGAGGTGCCGGGGCGGATGACGCCATGGGGCGAGGAGCGCGAGCCGCTCGACCTCGGCGGGCTCGACGGGATCCTCGACGACTTCGAGCGCGCCGGCGTCGAGGCAGTCGCGATCTGCCTCCTCCATGCGTACGCGAACCCGAGTCACGAGCTTGCGGTGCTGGAGCGGGTGCGGTCGCGGCTTCCAGCCGTCTCCGTGGTGGCGTCGCACGAGATCTCGCGCGAGTGGCGCGAGTACGAGCGGACGAGCACCACCGTCCTCTCCGCCTACGTGCAGCCGATCGCGGAGCGCTACCTCTCGCGCCTTCAGTCCAGGCTGGAGGCGGGAGGGTTCGCCGGTCGGCTGACGGTGATGCAGTCGAACTGCGGCGTCGACTCGGTCGAGCGCACGAGCAGGGTGCCGATCACGATGGTCGAGTCGGGGCCGGCGAGCGGCTTCTGGGGCGCGGCGGAGCTCGGGCGCATGATCGGCGAGCCGGACATCCTCGCCCTCGACGTGGGCGGCACGACCGCGAAGTGCTCGCTGATCGAGGCAGGCCACGTGAAGGTGATGACGGACTACTGGATCGAGCGGACGCCGAAGAAGGCGGGCTACCCGATCCAGGTGCCGGTCGTCGACCTGGTCGAGATCGGTCAGGGCGGCGGCAGCATCGCGTGGGTTGACGAGTTCGGGAAGCTCCATGTCGGGCCGCGATCGGCGGGCGCGGTCCCGGGGCCGGCCGCCTACGGGCGCGGCGGCGACCAGGCGACGACGACCGATGCGAACCTCGCGCTCGGCCGCATCAACCGCGACTACTTCTGCGGCGGAGAGATCGAGGCGGACATGGCCGCGGTCGACCGGTCGCTCGACGCCGTCGCCGCGAGGCTCGGAATCTCGCGCGTGGAGGCGGCGCGCGGGATCGTCAGGATCGCGAACCACAACATGGTGAACGCGCTGAAGCTCGTGTCGGTGAACCGCGGTCACGATCCGCGCGACTTCACGTTCGTCGCCTTCGGCGGGGGCGGCGGGATGCACGCCGTCGCTCTGGCGACGGAGCTCGGGATGACGAGGGTCGTCGTGCCGCGCGCCGCCGACGTCTTCAGCGCCTGGGGGATGCTGATGAGCGACCTCCGCCGCGACGTGTTCCGGACGCGCCTGCTCGCGCTCGACGCCGCGCGCGCGGGCGAGATCGAAGCGGCCGTGCGGGAGGTGGAGGAGGGCGCACTCGACCAGTTCGCGGCCGAGGGGATCGAGCGCGAGCGGATCCGCTTCGTGCGCTTCGCAAAGCTCCGCTACGAGAATCAGGAGCACACGGTCGAGGTTCAACTCCCCGCCGGAGCGCTCGACGCGGGCGCGATCAGGGCCACGGCGGCCTCGTTCCACGAGGCCTACGAGCGCGAGTACACGTACCGGCTCGCCGCCCCGATCGAGTTCGTGGGCCTCCATGTCGTGGCCTACGCCGAGGTCGGCAAGCTCGAGCCCCTGCCGCTGCCCGTCACCGGGCGGACGATCCGGGAGGCCGTGAAGGGCGAGCGGGAGGTCGACTACGCGCTCGAGGGCGTGCACGTCGCCGCGATTCTCGACGGCGACCTGCTCGAGCCCGGTATGGAGCTCCGCGGTCCGGCGATCGTGGAGACCGCAGGCTCGACCGTCGTCCTGCATCCGGGCAACGACGCATTCATCGACGCGTACGGCAACCTGCACATCGCGGTTCGTCAATGAGGCAACAGATGAGCGCGCGCATCACCATCGACAAGGAACATCAGGTCATCACCACATGAGACACGACACAGACAGCTCCTTCCCCGACCCGCCACACGTGAACGTCCCGCAACCAGCCGGGGGAAGGAGCGACGACCCGATCACGCTCGAGATCGTCCAGTCGAGCCTTCAGGCGATCAGCGACGAGATGTTCGCGGCGATGCGGAAGACCGCGATGAGCGCGATCATCTACGAGGTCCTCGACATGGGAACGGGGATCACGGACGGCGAGGGCCGGCTCGCCGCCTCGGGTGCGGGCATCCCGGCGTTCATCGGCGTGCTCGACAAGGCCGTGCGGCGGATCATCGAGCTCAACCCCCGCGACACCATCCATCCCGGCGACGTCTTCATCACGAACGACCCGTATCACGGCGGCGTCACGCACCTGAACGACGCCGTGCTCGCGATGCCGGTCTTCGCGGACGGCACGATCGTCGCGTGGACTGCCAACATCGCGCACTGGCCGGACGTGGGCGGGCTGGTCGCCGGCTCGATGTCGAACGAGGCGACCGAGATCTTCCAGGAGGGCCTGCGCCTCCCGGCCGTCAAGCTGATCGAGCGCGGGGAGCCGATCCGGCCCGTGATGGAGATCATCAGCATCAACTCGCGACTGCCGGACTTCGTCCGCGGCGATCTCTGGGCGGGCATCGCCGCCGTCCGGGTCGGTGAGCGGCGGCTGCTCGAGCTGATCGCGAAGTTCGGAGCGCCGACCTTCGCCGCCGCCATGGAGCACTTCATGGACTACGGCGAGCGCGTCTCCCGGAGGGCGCTCGCCGAGCTCCCGAAGGGACGGTTCACGCTGGTCGAGGAACAGGACAGCGGCGTCTTCTACCACGTCACCGTCGAGATCACCGACGAGGCGTTCGTCGTCGACCTGCGCGACAACCCGGATCAGGACGCCGGCCCGAACAACGCCTGCCGTGACGGCTCGATGATCGCGGCTCAGATGGTGTTCAAGAACCTGATCGACGCGGAAGGGACGACGAACGACGGCAGCTTCCGGCCGCTGCAGCTGCTGACGCGCCCCGGCAGCGTGTTCGACGCCCAGCCCCCGGCGGCGTTCGCGATCTACTACGAGGTCGAGGTCCGGCTGTACGACCTGATCCTGCGCTGCCTCGCACCGCACATGGAGGGTCGGCTCCCGGCCGGCAGCTTCGCCTCGATCTGCGGCACGTTGGTGTCCGGCGTCCATCCCGACACGGGGCGTTTCTTCACGATCATCGAGCCGCAGGTCGGCGGCTGGGGCGCCTCGAGCACCGGAGACGGCACGAGCGCCATGTTCAGCGGTTTCCACGGCGAGACCTACAACTGCCCGGCGGAGGTGGCGGAGACCCGGTACGGGCTCTGGGTCGACCGGCTGGCGCTCAACCCCGAGCCCGGCGGCGAGGGTCGCTTTCGCGGCGGCAAGGGGATCACGCTCGACTACCGCGTCCGGGCCGACGGCACGTTCCTCACGTGCGCGTACTCGCGCAACAGGCACCTGCCCTGGCCGCTCGCGGGCGGCCGAGAGGGCTCGGCCAACCACATCGAGGTGATCAGGGCCGACGGCTCGCGGGAGCGGCACGCGGTCGTCACGGCACTGCCCCTGGGCAGGGGCGACGTGATCCGCATCTACACCGCGAACGGCGCGGGGTACGGAGACCCGGCCGAGCGCGACCCGGCCGCGGTTCGCGCCGATCTCGAGGCCGGGTACCTGACGGCAGAGCGGGCGAAGGAGATCTACGGCGAGGGGTGAGCCACTGCCGGCGACTCAGTGTCGGCGAGCCTGGCCCTCGTCAACGCGCGAGAAAGCCGCCGTCGACCGTCAGCACGGTGCCGGTGACGTACGATGCGTCCGTACCCAGCAGCCACGAGACCGCCGGCGCGATCTCTTCGGGCTGCGCGAAGCGTCCGAGCGGGATGCGCTCGAGCACCTGGCGGCGCTTCCAGTCCTCGAGCGTCGCCGTGTGGCCGGTCTCGACGTATCCGGGCGCGACCGCGTTGACGCGGATTCCCTGCGGTGCCAGCTCGTTCGAGAGCGCCTTCGTCAGCAGGGCGAGGCCGCCCTTCGCGGCCGTGTAGGGAGCGATGTTGACGCCGCCGACGAACGACATCAGCGAGGCGACGAACACGATCGAGCCTCCGTCGGCCTCCAGCATTCGGCGGGCGGCCGCCTGCGCCATCACGAACGGCGCCGTCAGGTCGACGTCGAGCACCCGCCGCCACTCCTCGAGCGGGACGTCGACCGCCGGCCCACGCCACGTCGTTGCCGCGTTGCAGACGAGCGCGTCGATCCGGCCGAGCCGCTCGACCGCGCTGCGCGCAGCCTCCGGGTCGGCGAGGTCGACGCCGCTCGAGAGCTCGGCCGTCTCCACGTGCCAGCCGTCCTCGCGAAGCCGCTCGACGATCGCCTTCCCGATCCCGCGGCTCCCGCCGGTGACGAGCGCGACGCGGCTCTCGGTCACCGCTCGACGTGGAGCGATCCGGCGAGGTCGCCGAGCACGAGGTCCCGGGCCCGATCCGGCACGTGGTCGAGCGGCACCGGCGCGAGCGCCTCGACGAAGACGCACCCCGTCTCCGAGAAGAGCTCGTGCTCGACCTGACGGTTGACGACGGCGACGTCGCCCGCGACCAGCTCGCGGGTCTCGTCGCCGATCGTCATCCGCAGCGTTCCCTCGACGAGCCACATCAGCTGCTCGGTCGCCTCGTGGCTGTGCCGCTTCACCGTCGTGCCGGGCTCGTAGGCGACCCGGCACATCAGCACCTGGTCGCCGCCGATCGCATGGAGCGTCACGCCGGGGAAGATCGACCACGTGTCGATGCCGTTCCAGGTGCCGAACGGGCTCCGGCTCATCATCCGACCTGGAAGCGGATGCCGCCGTCCGAGACCGAGTTGACGGACAGCTCGTCGTCGTACCGCACCATCTTGCCGTCGCGCTGCGGCCCGTCCGTGCCCGCAGCCTTCCGCTCGAGCGCGCGCAGCACCCGCTCCGGCGTGATCGGCAGCTCGGTCACCCAGACGCCGATCGCGTCGAAGACGGCGGCGGCGATCGCGGGCGGCTGGCCGTTGTTCGCCATCTCGCCGATCCCCTTGGCGCCGTACGGGCCGTCGGCAGACGGGTTCTCGATGATGATCGTGTCGATCCTCGGCATGTCCTCCATGCCCGGGGTCAGGTACGAGCCGAACTGCCTGCCACGATGGTCGACCGAGGGGTAGTACGGGTAGCAATCCTCCAGCACCCCGAGGCCGAGGCCCTGGACGGCGCCGCCCTCGATCTGCCCCTCGACGAGGGTCGGGTTGATCGCCTTGCCGACGTCGTAGCACTGCCAGAGGTGCGTCACGCGCACGACGCCGGTCTCGTCGTCGACCTCCACCTCCGCTGCGCAGGAGGCGTAGGAGATGGCGGAATGGGGAGGGAGGTCGACGCGCCCGGTCTCGGGGTCGACGATCGTGGCGTACGGCTTCAACTGGGCGCCCGTGCCGGTGATCAGCTCGCCGTGTCCCCAGGTGGCGGCGGCCGCGACCTCGGGGACGGTGATCTTCTTCTGCGGCGCGCCCTTCGCCAGCACGTCGCCGTCGACGATCTCGAGGTCGGCCGGGTCGATCTCGAGCTCCTTGCCGGCGATCTCGAGGATCTTCTCCCGCACCTTCGCCGCCGCCTTCTCGGCCGCCTTGCCCGCGACGAAGGTGGCCCGGGACGCGAAGGTGCCCGTGCAGACGGGCGACGAGTCCGTGTTCGAGTTGTCGTACGTGATCCAGTCGTACGGCACCCCGATCGTGTCGGCCACGATCTGCGACTGGATCGTCTTCGAGCCGTTGCCGATGTCGGAGGTGCCGGCGAAGACGTCGACCCGGCCGTCCGGCTTCAGCTTGATCCACGCCTGCGACGGGTCGCCGTTCTGGTTCATCCCGGTCGGGTACTCGATCGCGGCGACGCCGCGGCCCCTGTGGACGGCCATCAGTGGTGCTCCTTCGGGTCGCCGAGCTGGGCGACGAGATGCTCGGGGAGCAGATCGCCCTCGCGCGGGTGTCGGGTCATCGTGCGGTAGCCGGCGGGCAGCTCCTGGCCGATCGCGTCCGCGATCGCCTGCACGACCGGCACGGTGGAGGGATCGGTGTAGGCGATCCCGTTCGGCGAGGTGTCGCCGATCCGGTTCGCGTTCTTGAGCCGGAACTCGACCTGATCGATCCCGAGCTCGTTCGCGACGCGCGTCATGTGCGTCTCGGTCGAGAACGAGACCGAGGTGACGCCGAAGCCCCTCATCGCCGTCGTCGGCACGCGGTTCGTGAAGACCACGTAGCCGTC
>VGCB01000148.1 GCA_016870235.1 Actinomycetota bacterium
TGCCGCTCAGCGAGCAGAGCGTGCGGAGGGCCATCCCGCCGGGGGCGACCATCGAGACGTGCACGTCCACGGCACCGAGCTCACGGGCCATCAGACGGAGCGCCTCGGACAGGCCGAGCGCGTCGGGCGCATCGCCGACGACGACGCCGATCCTGGCGAGCCGGCGCTCGCTGCTCTCCATCGCCGACTGCCGGTCGCCGTCGCGGAGAGCGGCGTCGAACGAGCGGACGCAGGCCGCGGAGGCCGCCGCCGTCACGGGCTCCCACGGCTCCGACGGCAGGGCGACCACGTGGCCCTGCGCGAACGTGACGTCCATCTCGGTGAGGGCGACGAGGTCGTCGAGCGTCTCCACGCCCTCGGCGCAGACGTGCGCGCCGATCGTGGTCGCGAACCGCACGAACGACTCGATCAGCGCACTCTTCGTGGGATCGTGATGAACGCCGCTGACGATCGAGCGGTCGAGCTTGACGATGTCGGGGCTGAGGCGCGTCAGCTGGCGCAGGCCCGCGTAGCCCGCGCCGGCGTCGTCGACCGCGAGCAGCGCTCCGCGCTCGCGAAACCGCTTCATCGCCTGCAGGAAGTCATCGCTGCCGCCCACGATCTCGTTCTCGGTCACCTCGATCACGATGCCGTCGAGCCGTCCGGCGAGGACGGCCTCGAGCTCGTCGCTCGCGAGCGCCGAGGGGCTGACGTTGAGGGAGAGGTAGAGGCCTTCGGGTCGACCCGGCGTCTCGAGCGCACGGCGCACGGCGAGCGCCTCGAGCTCCGGACCGAGGCCGCACCGATGCGCCTGCGCGAACCAGGCGTTCGGCGGGCGGCGGCCGCCGCTCGCGAAGCGCGACAGCGCTTCGTAGCCGGCAACGCGGCCTGTCCTGATGTCGAGGATCGGCTGGAAGACCGTCTGCAGCTGGTCCGGCCTGGTCAGGATCGAGGTGATCTCGTTGCGCTGCTCCTCGCTGCGGACGAACCAGGTGATGCGGTCGGGCTCTCCGGGTCGGGAGGCTCCGATCGCGGCGTGGGCTGAGTGCTCGGCGGCGCGAACGACGAGCTCGTACCGTCCCTTGCCCCCGAGCTTGGCGCGGTACATCGCGAGATCGGCGGCCCGCAGCAGGTCATCCGCGGTCTCGTCGCCCGTCGAGAGCGCGATCCCCACGCTGGCCGAGACGGCGTAGGGCACGCCCTGCACGACGACCGGCTCGCGAAGAGCCGCGAGGATGCGCTCAGCGGCCTGTACGGGCTCCCCCTCGCCGCCGACGCCCTCGAGGAGGACGCGGAACTCGTCGCCGCCGAGGCGCGCGGCCGTGTCCGCCGATCGCAAGCAGCCGCGGAGACGGGAGGCGACGCCGACGATGATCTCGTCGCCGACCGCGTGGCCGAACCCGTCGTTGATCGCCTTGAGATCGTCGAGGTCGACGAAGAGGACCGCCACGAGCCCCGCGTCGCGCCCCTGGCGGGACAGCGCATGCTCGACGCGGTCGTAGAAGAGCGCGCGGTTCGCGAGCTGCGTCAGCGGGTCGTGGAAGGCGCGGTGGCGCAGCTGCTCTTCGAACCGCTTGCGCTCCGAGACGTCGCGGAGCGTGAGCACGAGGCCGCCGACCACGTCGTCGGCGAGCAGGTTCGAGCCGCTGACGTCGAGGGTGCGCCAGACGCCGTCGGCGCCGACCATCCGCCACTCGGCCGTGAAGGTCTGGCGCGCGTCGCCCGAGATCCCGGCGAGGAGCGCGGCGATCGAAGGCGCGTCTTCCTCGTGCACGACGTCCTCGAGGCGCCGGCCCTCGAGCTCGGACGGCGGCAGCGCGAGCGTCGGCTCGACCGACCCCGTCGCCGTCCGGATGACGCCGTCGCCGTTGACGATCAGGATCGTGTCGGAGGCGTTCTGGACGAGGGAGCGGAAGCGCTCCTCGCTCGCCGCGACCGCGCTGGCCCTCGCCGAGGCGAGGCGGACGCGCTCCTGGGCCCGGCGCGAGAAGGCGTACATCCCCCCGATCAGGAAGAGTGCGATCCCGAAGAGCACGAAGCTCCCGATGTCCGCTTGCAGCCGCTGGTCACGGGCGCGCTCGCGGAACGAGGTTCGCAGCTCCCGGAGGGTCGAGGAGAGCGCTTCGAAGGCGGGGTCTGTCCGCGTCTCCTCGATCTCGAGCGCCCTCGCCATGTCTCCGGCGAGAACGGCGAGGAACTGATCGGTCAACGCAGCCTGGTAGCGGCTCATCTCCCCGCTGAGGCTCGCCCCGTCCGCGCGGGTCGCCGACCCGAAGGCGGCGTGCCTGTCGTCGGTGAGGCGCACGGTCGCCTCCGAGAGCCCGGCGCCGAGTGCGACCAGCCGTGCCTGAGCCTCCGGGGAGACCTTCTCGGCGGCCATCGTCTCCCACTCGATCGCGTTCGCCTCCCGGACGCCCGACTCGATGTCGGCTGCGGCGACGGCGACGTCCTCCGCGCGAGCAGCGCTCTGCCGCAGCAGCACGATCCCGATCGCCGCGCTGCCGACGAGCACGCAGACGACGGCCACGCGGATCCACCGCGAGAGCCGGCCTGACGCGAGCTGCCGGAGCAGCGGGACGTGGAGCCGTCGGAACACGCCATCCCGCTTATCGACCCCCGGGTCACGTCCCTTGAGCCGTCCTCCGGGCGCCGGTCGTGAAGGCGGCGCGACTACCCGCGGACGGCGGCGGGCTCGAAGCGGAGCTTCGCCAGGCTCCTCGCCGCGGGCACCTGCGTCGGATACTCGCGTGTGAAGCAGGCACGGCACACGCCCGCCTCGGGCTGCCGCGTGGCCCACTGCATCCCCTCGACCGAGAGATGGTTGAGCGTCGTCGCGCCGATGTGCTCGCGCATCTCCTCGTTCGACCGGTGCGCGGCGGCGAGCTCCGCCTCGTCGGCCATGTCGATCCCGTAATAGCAGGGGGAGACGACCGGCGGCGACGAGATGCGCACGTGCACCTCGGCGGCACCCGCGTCGAAGAGCATGCGCACGAGCGCCTGCATCGTGTTCCCGCGGACGATCGAGTCGTCGACGATCACGATCCGGCGGCCGGAGACCTCCTCGAGCGGGTTGAACTTGAGGCGGATGCCCTGGCGCCGGAGCTCCTGGTCCGGCTGGATGAACGTGCGGCCGACGTACCGGTTCTTGATCAGCCCCTCGTCGTAGGGGATGCCCGAGCGATTCGCGAATCCGATCGCGGCGGGCGTGCCCGAGTCGGGGATCGCCATCACGAGATCGGCCTCGACCGGGGCCTCGTCGGCGAGCCGCTGCCCCATCCGCACGCGCGCGCCGTGGACGGCGGTACCGCCGAGACGCGAGTCGGGCCGCGCGAAGTAGACGTGCTCGAAGATGCAGGCTGCACCACGCCCCTCGGGGACGGCCTGCGCGTGGGCGAGGCCGCCGCCGTCGAGCCACACGAGCTCGCCGGGGCGGACGTCGCGGTCGATCGTGGCGCCGACGAGGTCGAGCGCGCAGGTCTCCGAGGCGACGACCCAGTCGTCGCCGATGCGGCCGAGCGTCAGCGGCCGGATCCCGTGGGGGTCGCGGAAGGCAGCGAGGGTGTTCTCGGCCAGCACGACGACCGAGTACGCGCCCTCGAGCCGCCGCATCACGCGCGCGACCGCTTCCGGCAGGGGCGCGTCCTCACGGGCAAGCAGCGCGGCGATCACCTCGGTGTCGGAGGTCGAGGCGAGCCGGGCTCCCTGCTCCGCCAGCTGGGCGCGAAGCTCCTCGGAGTTCGTGAGGTTGCCGTTGTGGCCGACCGCCACCGTCCGCACGGGCCCGTGGTGGAGGAGCGGCTGCGCGTTCCGCCAGTGGACGCCGCCCGTCGTCGAGTACCGCGTGTGACCGATCGCCATCTCCCCCGGGAGCGCGGAGAGCTTCTCCTCGTCGAAGACCTGCGCGACGAGGCCCATGTCGCGGACGGCCGTGATGTGACCGCCTTCGGAGACGGCGATCCCAGCCGACTCCTGGCCCCGATGCTGGAGCGCGAAGAGCCCGAAGTACGTCAGCCGCGCGACGTCGCGGGTGCCGGAGCGGATGCCGAAGACGCCGCACATCAGGTCTGCCAGGCCTCCCGGAGCCGGTCGAGCGGGATGTCGAGGAGCGTCTCGCCGACGACCTCGCCGATGCGGCGGACGGCGACGTCGACGCCCAGCGGGTCGACCTCCACCTGGTCGGGCGCGACGGCGACCACCGCGCGGCCGCCCCCCTCCCCGAACAGGTCGACCGGATCGAGCGCCACGTCGACGCGGGCACCGAGCCCCGAGTGAAGCGCCATCTCGGCGAGGCAGACGGCGAGCCCGCCCTCGGACACGTCGTGGACGAGCGACGCACGCGGCGCCATCGCGGTCAGGTGGCGGACGAGCGCAGCCTCCGCCGCGAGGTCGAGCGCGGGCGGGGAGCCGGAGAGCGTCCCGTACCGGGCCTGGTAGGCGGAGCCGGCGAGCCCCACGTCGCCCGCGGCCGCGAGGAGCAGCACGTCGCCCTCCCGCCAGGCCGCCGGAACCCGGCGCACGTCGGCGACGAGGCCCACGCAGCCGACGGTCGGCGTCGGGTGGATCGAGACGCCGTCGGTGTCGTTGTAGAGCGAGACGTTGCCCGAGACGATCGGCACGCCGAGCGCCTCGCACGCCTGCGCCATCCCCTCGATCGACCGTGCGAGCTCCCACCCGATCTCGGGCTTCTCCGGATTGCCGAAGTTGAGGCAGTCGGTGAAGCCGATCGGCTCGCCGCCGACGCACGCAACGTTCCGCGCCGCCTCGAGGATCGCGAGCGCCCCGCCCGCGAAGGGGTCGAGCCGGCCGATCCGGCCGGTGCCGTCGAGCGTGAGCGCGAGCCCGCGGAACGACGGCCGCAGCCGCAGGACAGCGGCGTCGAGGCTCGGGCGCCTGACCGTCCGCGACTGGACGAGCTGGTCGTAGCGACGGTAGACGAAGGCGCGCGAGCGGAGCTGCGGCGAGGCGAGGAGGTCGAGCAGCGCATCGCGGGGCGCCGGCGCCGACGCGATCGGCAGCTCGGGCATCGGGGCGCGCGGCTCCTGGGCGACGGCGTAGCGGGGGCACTCGGACGTGAGGAGGCGCGCCGGGATCTCGCCGACGGCCTCGTCCTCGAAGAAGGCGCGGAGAAGCCCGTTGGCGGTCACCTCGCCGATCACCGCGTGGTGGAGCTCCCAGCGGTCGCACACCTCCCGAACGGCGTCGAGCTGCGACGGCGCCACGATCGCGACCATCCGCTCCTGCGACTCGGAGATCATGATCTCCCACGGCTCCATCCCCGTCTCCCGCTGCGGCACGCGGTCGAGGTGGACGTCGATGCCGTAGTCGGCCGCCATCTCCGAGAGCGACGACGCGAGGCCCGCGGCGCCGCAGTCCTGGAGCGAGAGCACGAGCCCGCGCTCGACGAGCTCCACCGAGACCTCGATCAGCCGCTTGCCGGTGAACGGGTCGCCGACCTGGACGGAGGGCCGCTTCTCCTCCGCCCCCTCGCCGAGCTCCTGGCTCGCGAGCACCGAGGCGCCGCCGATCCCGTCACGACCCGTGGTGGCGCCGTACACGACGACGAGCGCGCCCTCGGAGCTCGCCTTCGCGCTCATCACGCGCTCGGCCGGCAGGAGCCCGACGCACATCGCGTTGACGAGACAGTTGGAGGCGTACGCGTCGTCGAAGACGACCTCGCCGCCGACGTTAGGCACGCCGACGCAGTTGCCGTAGTGGCCGATGCCGCCGACCGCGCGGGAGAAGTGATGGTCGGGCGCGCCGAAGCGCAGCGCGTCGAGCAGCGCGATCGGGCGCGCGCCCATCGCGGAGATGTCGCGGAGGATGCCGCCCACCCCGGTGGCGGCGCCCTGGAACGGCTCGACCGCGGAGGGGTGGTTGTGGCTCTCGGCCTTGAAGGCGACCGCGAGCCCGTCGCCGATCGAGACGACGCCCGCGTTCTCGCCTGGGCCCTGCAGCACGTGCGGGCCCTCGCTCGGAAGGCGGCGAAGGAGGAGCGCCGAGTGCTTGTAGCCACAGTGCTCCGACCAGAGCAGGGAGAAGACGGCGAGCTCGAAGTGGTTCGGGTCGCGGCCGAGCAGCTCCCGGATGCGGTCCGACTCCCCGTCCGTGAGGCCGAGCTGGCGATGGAGGGGCTGTTCCGCGACCGGGCTCAGAGAGGCCATCGTAACGGCCGGCTCCGACGGGGCCGTGCAGCCGCAGGGCGAAGCGCCCGCCGGGCCGGATGAGGCTATGTTCGCGGGCCGTGGCTCGGCGCGACGCGATCCTCCTCCTCTTCCTCTCCGCGGTCTGGGGTTCGTCGTTCATGTTCATCAAGATCGGCGTCGAGGACGTGGCGCCGTCGGTCGTCGCCTTCGGGCGGCTGTTGATCGGCGCGCTCGTCCTCGTGCCGGCCGTCGTCTTCGCAGGTGGTGTGGCACCGCTCCGCGGCCGGATGGGCCGTCTCGTCCTCCTCGGAGCCATCAATGCAGCACTGCCCTTCTGGCTCCTCGGCTTCGCCGGCGAGCGGATCGAGTCGGGCTTGAGCGCCGAGATCCAGGCCTCGGCGCCGATCCTCACGGTGGTCTTCGCCCGCTGGCTCGATCCCTCTCAGACGCTGCGCGGCCTGCGGCTCGTCGGGATCGTCGCCGGCTTCGCCGGGACGGCGCTCCTCCTCGGCGGCGAGCGCGACACCGAGCTTGCCGGTGCGCTCGCCGTCGTCGGGACGGCGACGTGCTACGCGGTCTCCGGCCTTCTCCTCGGGAGGTGGATGGCCGGCGTGCCGAAGACGCACGTGGCGTTCAGCCAGATCGCGGTCGGCACGCTCCTCCTCGCTCCGGTGGGAGCGGCGGAGATCCCGGGCGACTGGCCAGGCTGGGACACCGTCGGCGCGATCCTCGCGCTCGGCCTGCTCAGCACGGGTCTCGGCTACGCCGTCTACGCGATGCTCGTCGAGCGGGCGGGGGCGTCGCGAGCGATCCTCGTCACGTACCTCGTACCCGCGTTCGCGCTCTTCT
>VGCB01000149.1 GCA_016870235.1 Actinomycetota bacterium
CGGGCGGCGGGCTGCGCGAGGGCGCCGCGCTCGCGCTGGCCTGGCCCGAGGCGCTCGTCGCCGCCTGAGCCTGGGTCCACCGATACGCGTGACCGCTCGATCATTCAACTGCGCGCGCCTGCCGGGGTCGTCAGGACGTGCGCGGAACCGTTCGTGAATGCGTGTGCCTTTGCGAACGGTTCCGCGCGCGGAGCGCACCACCGGTGAACACCACTGGCGATCGAGATCAGGCGCAGCCCAGGTGGTACGCGGCCTGGCGGGCCCGGCAGGATGCATCCGCCCGCGCGAATCGGTGGATCCAAGCTGAGCCAGCGACGGACGCCGCCCCCCGGAGCGCGGCGGGTCGGCGTCGCGCCCCGGGCCGCAATGGTGACGACGCTCGCGGCGCTCGAGGAGCGTCACGGCGGCGCGGGACAGTACCTGCGCGACGCGGGCGCCGATCCGGAGGCAGTGGAGTCCGTGCGGCGCCCTCATCGGCGACTGACGCCTCCGCCGTCGCCTGGGTGCCCGCTCAGCCGGGGCGGACGAGCGGCTTGTAGCGGATGCGATGCGGCTCGAGCGCCTCGGGACCGCGGGTCTCGCGCACCCAGTCGCAGTACTCCTGGTAGGTGCCCTCGAACCACGTCGTCTGCGAGTCGCCCTCGAAGGCGAGGATGTGGGTCGCGATCCGGTCGAGGAACCACCGGTCGTGGGAGATCACGACTGCGCACCCGGCGAAGTCGACGAGCGCGTCCTCGAGCGCGCGCAGGGTGTCGACGTCGAGGTCGTTCGTCGGCTCGTCCAGCAGGAGGAGGTTGCCGCCGGAGCGCAGGAGCTTCGCCAGGTGGACGCGGTTCCGCTCGCCGCCCGAAAGGTCCTTGACGAGCTTCTGCTGGTCGCCGCCGCGGAAGTTGAACCAGGAGACGTACTGGCGCGAGTTCACCTCCCGCTTGCCGAGCGCGATCGTGTCCTGGTTCCCGGAGATCTCCTTCCAGACCGTGTTCTGCGGGTTGAGATCGCCGCGCGCCTGGTCGACGTACGCGATCTCGACCGTCTCCCCGACCGTGAGCGCTCCCGCGTCGGGCTGCTCCTCGCCCGCGATCATGCGGAAGAGGGTCGTCTTGCCGGCGCCGTTCGGGCCGATCACGCCGACGATGCCGCCGGGCGGCAGGTCGAAGGTGAGGTCCTCGACGAGGAGCCGGTCGCCGAACCCCTTCTGCACGTGCTCGGCCCGGACGACGACGTCGCCGAGGCGCGGCCCGGCGGGGATGTGGATCTCGACCCCCTCGAGCTTGACGTCCTGCTCCTCGGCGAGGAGCTTCTCGTAGTGGGTCAGCCGCGCCTTCGACTTCGCGTGCCGCGCCTTCGGGCTCATCCGCACCCACTCGAGCTCGCGCTGCAGCGTCCGCCGGCGCGCCGCGGACTGCTTCTCCTCGGTCGCGAGCCGCGCCTCCTTCTGCTCGAGCCACGAGGAGTAGTTGCCCCGGAACGGGATCCCGCGGCCGCGGTCGAGCTCGAGGATCCAGCCGGCGACGTTGTCGAGGAAGTAGCGGTCGTGGGTGACCGCGATCACCGATCCCTTGTAGCTCTCGAGGAACCGCTCGAGCCAGGCGACCGACTCGGCATCGAGGTGGTTCGTCGGCTCGTCGAGAAGGAGGAGGTCGGGCGAGGAGAGGAGCAGCCGGCAGAGCGCGACGCGGCGCCTCTCGCCGCCCGACAGCGTCGTCACGTCGCGGTCGCCGTCGGGGAGCCGGAGCGCGTCCATGGCGCGGTCGATCGTGGCGTCGAGGCTCCAGGCGTCGTGCCGGTCGATCAGCTCCTGCACCTTGCCCTGCTCGGCGAGCAGCGCGTCGAAGTCGGCGTCGGGGTCGGCGAACCCGGCCGAGATCTCGTTGAACCGGTCGAGCAGATCGCGGAGCGGCCGGACGCCGTCCTCGACGTTCGTGCGCACGTCCTTCTCGGCGTCGAGGTGCGGCTCCTGCTCGAGGAAGCCGACGGTCGAGCCGGGGTTGAGCTCGGCGACCCCCGACGACGGCTCCTCGCGCCCGGCCATGATCCGCAGCAGCGTCGACTTGCCGGCGCCGTTCGGCCCGAGGACGCCGATCTTCGCGCCGTAGAGGAACGACAGCGAGATGTTCGCCAGCACCTGCCGGTCGGGGCCGTAGAACTTGTCGGCCCGGTGCATCGTGTAGATGATGTCGTCGCTCATGCTGGTTACCGCAGTCTCGCGCATCTGCCGGGTGAGGGACCGAGGTAGCAGATGCGCGAGCCTGCGGATCCTAGAGCAGCGGGAGGGTCCCCCTGGCCCCCTCAGGGGCACGAGCAGGGAGTCGCGGCTTCCGTGTTCGGATCTCCGTGGTGCGCTACCGCGTCTGTCGGACGCGTCTGGCTGAACTGAAGCCGGACGCGGGCGTTCGGGGTGCGGTCCGTTTCGTTCCCCGTCCGACTTCAGTCGGACGGCTCGTGGGCGATCGATGCCGCCAGGCCGTCGATCAACGCCCCGTCGTGGCCGTAGGTGAGAAGGTCGCGTGCAGCAAGGAGCGAGACCCAGCGCACCTCGTCGACCTCTCCCTCCTGCGGCTGCAGGTCTCCCCCGAGAACGCCGAGCTGCCAGTAGCGGACGCGCTTCGGCCTGCCCTTGGCGTCGGTGTACCGAGTGGAAGGGAGCTCCGGGCCGAGAGAGCATCGGAGCCCCGTCTCCTCCTCGACCTCCCGCAGGGCGCACGCCTCGTCCGTCTCGCCCGGCTCGACCTTGCCCTTGGGGAACGTCCAGTCCCCGTACCGCGCCCGGTGGATCAGGAGCACCTCGACCTCGCCGTCGACCGACCGCACCGGGACTCCGCCGGCGGCGCGGACGACCGCCTCCGTCACACCTCGACCTTGCGGGCGGCCGCGTCGAGCTCCTTCCAGGCGGCCGGCCAGCTCCGGCGGGCCTCGTACTGCCGCTCGTGCTCGCGCTCGACGAGCCGGGCGGCGAAGCGCTTGGCCGACGGCCGCTCGGCGGCCCAGGCGGCGATCCGCTCCTCGGCGATGACGGAGTCCTGGTGCTCGCCGAGAACGTCCTGCGCGGCCTTCGCCGCCTCGACGAACCGCGCTCCCGCCTTCCCGAGCTCGTGCGCTGCGAGCGCCGCCGCGTAGCGCGCCCGCTTGACGTCGATCCGCACGGCGTGCAGCCGCTCGTCGGGCGGGTTCTTGCCGAGCGCCTTCACGGCCGCCCGGAGACGCTTCGTCTCCTTCGCCCAGATCCGGCCGAGAGGCGTCGTGTCCCCGCTCGCCGGCGGCGCCACCGCCTGCTCGAGCCGGTCGAGGAGCAGCAGGTAGCGCTCGCTCGAGAGCGCCTCGAGGACAACCTTTCGAGCCGGCCCTCGCTCTGCCTCGACGTGCGCGAGGAGCGCGGCGCCCTCCGGAGCGCCGTTTCCCACCTCCGACACGTCGGCCGACAGCCACTCGAGGAGCAGCAGGTAGCGCTCGCTCGAGAGCGCCTCGAGGACAACCTTTCGAGCCGGCCCTCGCTCTGCCTCGACGTGCGCGAGGAGCGCGGCGCCCTCCGGAGCGCCGTTTCCCACCTCTGACACGTCGGCCGACAGCCACTCGAGGAGCACGTCGAGATCCCGCGCAGGGCCGAGCGCCCGACCGAGCCAGCCGAGCTCGACGCGCAGGTCGTCCGCCCAGCGCCGATCGACGAGCGCGCGCGCGGTCCGCAGGTACGCACGCAGCATGCGCGTCGAGACGCGGAGCTGGTGGAGGTCCTCGATGTCGGTGCCGAGCCGCGTCCCCGGATCGTGCGCGAGCAGCCGGCGGAGCTGTTCCTCGAGCGCGAGGCCCAGCGCCTCGACGGGCGGCGTCGAAGGCGTGACCTCGACCGGGCCGGCAGGAAGCGTCAGGTCGAGCGCCCGGTAGAGCTTCGGCGTCGTCTCGGCCGCGTCCGCGCCGGCAGCCCGGATCTCCTTCTCGAGCCGTCGCAGCGTCCGCTCGTCGCCCTCGAGGAGATCGATCTCGACCTCGCGGAAGCGCCGGGTCACGCGCGGGCCCTCCATCACGGCGACGGAGTCGTCGACGATCTCGGCGCCCCGGGCGCGCACGCCCTCGCGCCGCGTCCGGAGACGCGCGACGGGGACGAGCGGTCGGTCGCGCACGTACGCGACGAGGAGCGCCGTCATCTCGGCGGGAGGCCGTGCCGGTGCGCCCGGCTCCTCGAGCTCGATGCGGGCAACGCCCTTCGGCAGCTTCAGCTGCCACAGCCCCGCCCCGTCCTCGATCCGGTACCGGAAGGTGACGCCGTGACGGGCGAGTGCGAGATCCGCCGTGTCGTGGTACGTCGAGACGAAGATGCGCGTCGGCAGGCTCTCGCCACCGAGCTCCGGAAGCACGAAGCCTGCCCGTGGGCGGAGCTTCAGCTCGCGCTCGAGGTGCTCCCGCATCCACGCAGCCTACTCCGGTGGCACCGGCCTCGGCATCGCTGTTCACGGATCTCTCGATTCGGTTAACGTCCCGGGCGCATGAAGATCTCCCTCACCCCACGCACGAGCGAGTTCTACGTCCTCTTCTCCCGCGCCGGCGAGAACGCGCTCGCCGTCGCGCGCCTGGTCGAGCGCCGCTTCCGCGAGCACCCGAACTCCGGCGTCACGCAGGAGGAGGTGAAGGCGGCGGAGACGGCCGGCGACGGCATCACGCGCGACCTGATCCAGCTGCTCAACACCCAGTACCTGACGCCGTTCGACCGCGACGACATCTACATGCTGGCGACCGAGATCGACGACGTCGTCGACTACCTGGAGGAGGCGTCCGACCTGCTCGGGCTCTACGGCGTCGAGCTGCCGACACGCCACGCCGTCGAGCAATGCGGCGTGATCGTGAAGGCCGCGGAGCAGCTCGCGGTCGCGCTCGAGAACCTGAAGGGCGGGCGCGGGATCCACGAGGCGCTGATCGCGCTCAAGGGCTTCGAGGACGAGGGCGACCGGCTGCTTCGCGACGGGCTCGCGTCGCTCTTCCGCGACGGCGGGATCGACCCGCTGATCGTGATTCGCTGGAAGGACATCTACGAGGCGCTCGAGCGCGCGCTCGACGCCTGCGAGACGGCCGCGAACGTCATCGCCAACATCGTCGTCAAGAACGCATGACGGCGACGCTGGTCGCGGTCGTCGTCGTCGCGCTCTTCTTCGATTTCACCAACGGCTTCCACGACACCGCCAACTCGATCGCGACGACGGTGTCGACGCGGGCGATGTCGCCGCGCGCGGCGGTCGCGTTCGCCGCCGTCCTCAACTTCGCGGGCGCGTTCGTGTCGCTCGAGGTGGCGGCCACGATCGCGAAGGGGATCGTGGAGCAGGGCGTGATCGTCGGCTCCGCCGGCCTCCACATCGTCCTCGCCGGGCTCGTCGGCGCGATCACGTGGAATCTCGTGACGTGGTTCTTCGGGCTGCCGTCGAGCTCGAGCCACGCGCTGATCGGCGGTGTCATGGGCTCCGCCCTCGCCGCCCACGGCTTCGGCGTCATCCAGTGGGGCGGGATCAAGGAGAAGGTGCTGATCCCGTCGCTCGTCGCCCCGTTCCTCGGGGTCGTGCTCGCGTTCACGATCATCCTCGTGGTGACGTGGCTGATCGCGCGCCAGGCACCGTCGCGGGTGAACTGGGCCTTCCGCCGGCTCCAGATCGTCTCGGGCGGCTTCGTCGCGTTCACCCACGGAACGAACGACGCGCAGAAGACGATGGGGATCATCGCACTGGCGCTGATCGCGTCCGGGCACCTCGAGACGGGCGGCGACCCTCCGTTCTGGGTGATCTTCTCGGCAGCGCTGGCGATGGCCCTCGGCACCTACGCGGGCGGCTGGCGGATCATCAAGACGCTCGGGCAGCGCGTCGCCAAGATCGATCCGCCCCAGGGCTTCGCCGCCCAGACGTCGTGTGCCGCGATCCTCTGGGGCACGGCGCACTGGGGCTTCCCGGTCTCGACGACGCACACGATCTCCGGCTCGGTGCTCGGCGCCGGCGCCATCCGCGGCTTCCACGCCGTGCGCTGGGGCGTCGCCGGCAACATCCTCCTCGCGTGGATCTTCACGTTGCCGATGGCGGGGCTCGTCGGCGCCGGGATGCAGCAGATCACGCGGGTCGACGGCGGCGACGTGATCGTCTTCGTCCTCGCGGCGCTGATCGCGGCGGTCGCGTTCGCGGCGCGGCGGTGGGAGACGCGGCGGCTCGTGCCCGCGGCGAGCGCGGCCGGCGCCGCCACGAGCACCGCGCCCGGCACCGCTACGAGCTGAGCGAGGCCGTCTTCCAGCGCTCCGTGCCGTCGCGCGAGACGCCGAGCGAGCGGATCAGCGCGACGCGGCGGTCGACGACCGTGCGGCCGGCACGCAGCCGCAGCGAGACGACGATCCCCTTCGGGCTCTCCCCCTTCGCCAGGCGGAGCGCGCACGCGAAGGACACGCCGCCGGGGGCGTGCGAGCGGCACGTCGCAACCGTCGTCGGGCCGCGGCGGGCGACGATCTCGACCGTCCCGGCGCGGCCGGCGACCCCGCCGACGAGCAGCTGCCGGCCTGACCGGCCGACGGTGATCGACCGCAGCCCCGCTGCCAACGACCGACGCGCGCCGGTCTTCGCCTTCGGCGTCGGCGGCGTCGCGGGCGAGGCGAGCCCCCGGGCGGGCGTCCCGACCGGCGCGACAGTGTGTGTTGCGATGTTGTTCTCCGGCCGCGCGTCAGCGGGCGTCGTCTCGACGGACGCGCTGCTCACGACCGGACCGCCCCCGGTGACGCGCACGACGACCTCGACCTCGCCGAGCACGTCGCCCGAGATGAAGTCGAGCGGGCAGACGAGGATCGTCTGACCCGAGCAGGATCAGCCCCACGAGCCCGCCGAGGAGCCCGATCGCGGCGCCCGCGATCGCCGCCTTGCGGTAGTCGAGGTCGTCGCCCACGCGGTCGGCGGGGCGGGGGGCAGGCGGGCGGCGCAGGATGTCGACGCCGAAGACGAGCAACGTTGAGCCG
>VGCB01000150.1 GCA_016870235.1 Actinomycetota bacterium
GCGAGCAGGAGCGCGAGCGGGATCGCGACCGCGGCGTGCACGAGGTCGTACTGCTCGAAGTACCGGGTCGCGAGCACGGCCACCGGCATCGTCGCGATCGCGAGGAGGCCGAGGAGCGCCGAGAGCGCGGCGCGGACGTTGCCCACCGGGGCCTCAGTGCTTCTTGTAGGGGCGACCAACGGATGCAGGTGGGATCGAGCGGCCGATCACGCCGGCCACGGCGATGAGGGTCAGGACGTAGGGTAATGCCTGGAAGAGGACATCGATCGGGAGACCCGCCGACTCCGAGTAGACCGGCAGCCGCTGGGCGAGCGCGCTCGAAAAGCCGAAGAGGAGGCACGCAGCGGCGGCGCCGAAGGGGCGCCAGCTCCCGAAGATGAGCGCGGCCAGTGCAATGAAGCCCCGGCCGGCGGTCATGTTCTCGTTGAACGAGCCGACGAAGCCGATCGAGAGGTAGGCCCCACCGGCCGCGGCGAACATCCCGGACAGCACGACCGCGCCGTAGCGGATCTTGTACACGTCGATCCCGACCGTGTCCGCCGCGCGCGGGTGCTCGCCGACGGCGCGGATACGCAGCCCGATCGGTGTCTTGAACAGCACGATCCACGAGACGACGACGAGGATGATCGCGAGCCAGATCATCAGGTTGAGGTTCCCGAAGATGTCCCCGAAGAACGGGATGTCCTTGATCGGGCCGAGGTCCACGTTGGGGATCTTGTCGATGTCGGTCGGCGTCCCCTCCTGCCCGTAGACGTCGATGAAGACGTAGCCGGTGAGCCCGAGCGCGAGGAAGTTGATCGCGGTTCCGCCGACGATCTGGTCGACGCGGAGGTGCACCGACCAGACGGCGTGCAGGAGCGCGAGCAGCCCGCCCGCGAGGACGCCGATCAGGAGCCCGAGGACCCACGAGTCGGTCTTGTCGGCGCCGAGGATCCCGAACAGGGCGCCGGTGAGCATCATCCCCTCGAGCCCGATGTTGACGACGCCGGAGCGCTCGGAGAACATGCCCCCGATCGACGCGAAGATGAGCGGAGTCGCGTAGCGGAGCATCGACCCGATCAGCGCCGACCAGACGACGACGTCGTCGAGGTTGCCGACGCTCGATCGCGTCGCGCCGATTCCGAGGAGCGCACCGAGGACGCCGCTCGCGATCGCGTACCCGCCGACCTTCTTCTGCCGATGGAGGAAGGTGGCGACGCCCGCGGCGACCGCGACGACGCCGAAGAGGAGCGGCAGGATCCAGTGGCGCACTTCCGCGGGAGGGAGGCAGAGCCACGACCCGAGGATGCCGAGCCACATGCCGCCCCAGCCGATCGCGCGCCACCCGCGCGGGAGCTTCCGCTGCAGCCGATCGCCGAGACGAGCCGCGACGGCCGTCATGCCCGCCTCCGCAGCTTGGAGAGGAGCCAGAGGACGATCAGGTCGGCACCGACGAAGAGCACGATCATGCCCTGGATCAGGAGCGTCAGGTTGAACGCGAGCTCCGGCTGGAAGACGTTCGGGTCGAGGTTCCGGGTCGACGTGCCCGTGACGAGGGAGCCGAAGAGGAGCGCGCCGAGGAGCACGCCGATCGCGGTGTTGCGGCCGAGGAGCGCGACGGCGATCCCGACGAAGCCGAGGGTCGTCGTCTGGATCGCGCCGGTCGAGAGGCGGAACTGCCAGCCGAGGATGTCGATCGCGCCGCCCAGCCCGGCAAAGGCGCCCGAGATCGCCATCGCGAGGAAGTAGTTGCGCGAGACGCTGATGCCGCCGTACCGGGCCGCCTCCGGGTTGAAGCCGACGGCGCGAACGCCGTAGCCGAGCGTCGTCCGGTTGACGAGCACCCAGTAGACGACGAGCGCGGCGAGCGCGAGGAAGATGCCGACATGGAGACCCTGGAGCAGTGGGTCCCCCCAGAAGACCGGCAGCTTCGCCCCCTCCTCGATCTCGTCCGAGACGGGAGACCCCGAGGCGACGTTCTGCAAGGGGCCGGTGAGCGTGAAGAGGAAGATGCCGACCCAGATGACGATCCAGTTGAGCATGATCGTCGAGATCACCTCGTGGGCGCCGACGGACGCCTTCAAGAACCCCGCGATGCCGCCGAGCACCGCTCCGGCGAGTGTTCCCAACACGATCACGACGATGATGTGCGGGACCGGATGGAGCCCGTGGATCTGCGAGCCGAGGATGACGGCGAGGATGGCCCCGGCCAGGTACTGGCCGTTGCCGCCGATGTTGAACAGCCCGCAGCGGAAGGCGAACGCGACGGCGAGCCCGGTGAGGATGAGCGAGGTCGTCACGATCAGCGTCTGCTGGAGGTTGAAGCCGGCCTGCTCGTCGAACGTGAAGATCCAGTGGAGGCCCGCGCCCTTGAAGATCTCGACGTAGACGTTCCAGGGCGCCTTGCCGGTCGAGATCACGATCACGATCCCACCCATCAGGAACGCGATCACGGCCGTGATCAGCGGCGCGAGACAGCCCTGCGCCTTCTGCAGGTCGAGATAGCGCTCGACGAGGCCCTTCGGTGGTCCGGGCTCCGGCGCCGGCGTCGCCGACGGTAGCGGGGGAACGGTCTCGCTCACGCCGCGGCCCGTCTGCCACCGGTCATCGCGACCCCGAGCTCCTCCTCGGTCGCGGTCGGCGGGAACTCGCCCACGATCTCGCCCTCGTACATGACGAGGATGCGGTCGGAGAGCGAGAGGATCTCGTCGAGCTCGAGGGAGACGAGAAGGATCGCGCGGCCCTCGTCGCGCTCCTCGACGAGCCGACGGTGCACGAACTCGATCGCGCCGACGTCGAGGCCGCGCGTCGGCTGGGCGGCGATCAGGACACGCGGGTCGCGGTTGATCTCTCGCGCGAGGATCACCTTCTGCTGATTCCCGCCCGAGAGCGCGCTCGCCTTCGTCATGGGCCCGCCTCCGCGCACGTCGAACTCGCCGATTAGCTTCCGGGCCCGGTCGACCATCGCCCTTGGATAGAGCCATCCGCGCTTCGAGTCGGGCGGCTTCCGATAGTCGTGCAGCGAGATGTTCTCGGCGATGGAGAAGTCGAGGACGAGCCCGCGCCGCTGGCGATCCTCGGGAATGTGCCCGAGACCCGCCTCGAAGTGCTGGTGCACCGATCCCGAGGTGACGTCCGTGCCCGCGATCCGCACCGATCCGTCCGTCAGTCGGTGGAGCCCGGTCATGGCGTCGATCAGCTCCGTCTGGCCGTTCCCGTCGACGCCCGCGATGCCGACGATCTCGCCCGCCCGGACCTGGAAGCTGACGCCTCGCACCTTCTCGACGCCGCGATCGTCGACGACCCGGAGCCCCTCGACCTCGAGCAGCGGCTCCTTGGGCGCGGACTGGCCCTTCTCGACCGAGAGGAGAACCTCGCGACCGACCATCAGGCTCGCGAGCCCCTCCTCGGTCGCTCCCGCGGCTGAGATCGTCTCGATCAGCTTGCCACGACGCAGAACGGTGATCCTGTCGGCGACCTCGATCACCTCGTTCAGCTTGTGGCTGATGAAGATGATCGACTTCCCCTGCTCGGTCAGGCTCTTGATGATGCCCTCGAGCTCGCGCGCCTCCTGCGGCGTGAGGACCGCGGTCGGCTCGTCGAGGACGAGGATGTCGGCGCCGCGGTAGAGCGCCTTCAGGATCTCGACCCGCTGCTGCTGCCCGACGGTGATGTCGTGGATCGTGGCGCGCGGATCGACCGCGAGGCCGAAGCGCTCCGAGATCTCGCGGACTCGCCGCTCGGCCTCGCCCAGATCGAGCAGGACGCCGGAGGTGGTCGGCTCGATCGAGAGCACGATGTTCTCGGCCACGGTCATCACGGGGATGAGCATGAAGTGCTGGTGCACCATCCCGACGCCGTGGTCGATCGCAGCGCGGGGAGATCCGAGCGAGACGCTCTTCCCGTTGATCAGGATCTCGCCCTCCTCCGGGTGGTAGAGCCCGTAGAGGCAGTTCATCAGCGTCGACTTGCCGGCGCCGTTCTCCCCGAGGAGAGCGTGCACCTCCCCCCGGCGGAGGTCGATCGACACGTTGTCGTTGGCGACGATCCCCGGGAAGCGCTTGGTGATGTGGCGCATCTCGAGCACCACGGGGGAGTCGACGGCCATCGCGCGCCGATTCTACGGGGATCGGCGGTTGTTGCAAGTGCCCCTGAACGGCGACGGGCGGGCCTTGCGGCCCGCCCGTCGATCGGGCACCGAGTGCGTCGTGTCTACTTGGTCGTGTCTACTTGGTCGTGTCTACTTGACGGTGCGCGGCAGCTTCACCGTGCCGGCCGCGATGTCCTTCGACCACTTGCCGAGCAGGTTGATCAGCGAGACGCGCTGCGGCGCCGTGGCGCTGACCTTGCCGTAGCCGACACCGCCGTTCTTGACGTTGAAGAGCCCGTCGGTGCCGCCCTTGAACCTGCCGGCCTTCGTGTCCTGGATCGTCAGGAACACGCCGCGGTCGACCTTCTTCGTCGCGCTCGTGAGGACGTGCGGGCCGAGGAAGCCCTGGTCGTTGTCGACCCCGATACCCCAGACCTTGTTGTCCTTCGCGCCCTCGAGCGCGCCGAGGCCGCAGCCGCCCGCGACTTGGAAGACGACGTCCGAGCCGCCCTCCATCTGCTTGAGAGCGACCTCCTTGCACTTGTCCTGCGCCACGAAGTCCTGCGAGTAGTCGTGGCTCGCCTTGATCTGCGGGTTGACCCTCTTCGAGCAGAACTCGTAGCCGGCGATGAACGCGTCGACCGCCGGGATCTTGAGCCCGCCGACCGAGGAGATCGTCCCCGTCTTCGACACCTTCGCCGCGGCGACGCCCGCGAGGCACCCGGCCTCCTGCTCGGCGAAGATGATCCCGCGAGCGTTCATCGGCTTGTTCTTGAGCGCAACCCACGGGAAGTCGACGATCGCGAACTTCGTGTCCGGGAACCGCTTCGCCACTGCTGCGAGCGAGTCGCCCATCAGGAAGCCGACCGCGATCACGAGGCCGTACCCCTGGTTGACCGCGGTGGAGAGGTTCGGGATGTAGTCGGCGTCGCTCTTCGAGATGAAGACGCGGCCGTCGATCCCGAGCTTCTTCTGCGCGTCCTGCAGGCCCTTGTAGGCCAGGGCGTTGAAGCCCTTGTCGTTCAAGCCGCCGATATCGGTGATCAGTGCCACCTTGAGCGTGCCGTCGGCCGAGCGCTTGGCTGCGCCGGTGGAGACGACCGTCAGTGCCAGCGCTGCCACGAGCGCCACCACGCCCACAAGTGCCAACGTGCGTTTCTTCACGTGCCCTCCCATTCGGGTTACGGTGTTCCGCTGAGTATTGACGCGGGATTCAACCGCAAGTTGGCCGCGCCGTCCAGTGCGAGAGCCTAGACGAGGGGCGGCGCGCGTCGTCAGGGAGAACTACTGCTGTGGCCCGATGACCGATGCGAGCTGGTGTTCCTCGAGGAGCACGCGTCGCGGCTTCGAGCCCTCGTAGCCGGAGATGATCCCGCGGCGCTCGAGCATGTCGATCAGGCGGCCCGCCCGCGTGTAGCCGACCCGGAGCCGCCGCTGGATCAGCGAGACGGAGGCCGTCTGCGTGGTGACCACGATCTCGATCGCCTTGTCGAGCAGCGGGTCCTCGTCGGGGTCGAAGTCGAGATCGTCGTCGTCGGCCGCCTCGGGCGGCGCCTCCGGCGCCTCGAGCAGCGTCTCGTCGAGCTCCTGGCCGCGCTGGGCGCGGCACTGCTCCACGATCAGCGCCACCTCCTCCTCCGACACGTAGGCGCCCTGCACGCGCTGCAGCCGCGACGTCCCGAGCGGCTTGAACAGCATGTCGCCCTGCCCGAGGAGGCTCTCGGCGCCGGCAGTGTCGAGGATCACGCGCGAGTCGGTCTGGCTCGAGACGGCGAACGCGATCCGGCTCGGCACGTTCGCCTTGATCATGCCGGTGATCACGTCGACCGACGGCCGCTGCGTCGCGAGCACGAGGTGGATGCCGACGGCGCGCGACTTCTGGGCCAGGCGGATGATCGAGTCCTCGACCGCCTGCGGCGCGATCATCATCAGGTCGGCGAGCTCGTCGATCACGACGAGCAGGTAGGGCAGCGGGTCCTCCCCACGCTGACGGAACGTTCGGTTCGCCTCCGGCAGGTTGCGGGCGCGGATGATCGAGAGGCGCTCGTACCGCCGCTCCATCTCGGCGACCACGTTCTGCAGGACGGCCGACGCCTCCTTCGGGCTCGAGACGACCGGGGTCAGCAGGTGCGGGATCGACTCGTAGTAGTTGAGCTCGATGCGCTTTGGATCGACGAGGATCATGCGCACCTCGTCCGGCGTCGCGCGCAGCAGGATCGAGGTGAGGAGCGTGTTGATGCAGCCCGACTTGCCGGCGCCCGTCGTGCCCGCGATCAGGAGGTGCGGCATGCGGGCGAGATCCGTCCAGACGGCGTTGCCGGAGATGTCCTTGCCGAGCCAGACCGACAGCGGGCTGGCCGTGCCGGGGACGTCGTCGAAGATGTCGCCGAGCGTGACGAGCCTCGGCGAGGAGTTCGGCACCTCGACGCCGACCGCCTGCTTGCCGGGGATCGGCGCGAGGATGCGGATGTCGGTCGTTGCGAGCGCGTAGGAGAGGTCGTCCTTCAGCTGGGCGACCTTCGAGACCTTCGTGCCGGGCGCGAGCTGCAGCTCGTAGCGGACGACGCGCGGGCCGGCGATCTGGCCGACGATCGTCGCCTCGACGCCGAAGCTCGCGAGCGCCTGCACGAGCACCTGAGCCGTGCGCGCGCTCACCTCGGCACCGTCGCCCTTGGCAGGCGGCGAGGCCTTGAGCAGCGAGCGGTCGGGCAGCCGGTACTCGCCGTGCGGCTCTGCCGCAAACGGTCCCGCGTCGTCCTCCTCGGCCGGCGCGTCGACGAGCGCGGCGAGGAGCGGCGGCGGGTCGGCGCTCGACGGCGGATCCGCGAGCGCGGACGGGAGCGACGGCGACGCGACGACGTCGGGGTACGCCTCGACGCCGTCGAG
>VGCB01000151.1 GCA_016870235.1 Actinomycetota bacterium
CACCCGCCCGCGACGGCGCCCCAGCGCCGGCGGCTCGCGGCGGTCGCGTCCTCGTCGGCGGGGGCGGACACGAAGTCGGAGGAGCTCACGCAGTCGCGCCGGCGAGCTGCGGGATCACATGCTCCCCGTATGCGTTCAGGATCGCGTCCTGACCCTCCGTCATCAGGTAGATGTTGAACTCGTCGACGCCGATCGACTCCAGGTGCCGGAGCTTCTCGAGCACCTGGTCGACGCTGCCGAGCACCGAGAAGCGATCGGCGATCGCGTCGGTGACGAACTCGCCGTGGGCGGCGCCGACCCGGGAGTGGTCGTTGTAGTCGTAGAACTTGCGGGCGGCGACGTAGTCCGTCAGCGACTTCGGCACGACCGACCCGTCGGTACCGTACCGCTCGACGAGATCCATGACATGATTCGAGACCATCGCCGGGAACCACTTCGTCTGCTCCCGCGCCTCCTCGATCGGCCCGATGTGGCTGGGCGCGCAGACGATGCACTTGAGCGCCGCCGGGTCGCGTCCCGCCTCGACCGCGGCCGCCCGTGCCGTCGCCATGATCCACTGGATGATGTCCGGGTCGGCGAGCTGGATGACGACGCCGTCGCCGATCCGTCCCGCGACCGCGAGCGCCTTCGGCCCGTAGCCCGCCACGTACATCTCGATCGGCGGCAGCTCCGGCCTCACCCACTTGAGCTGCAGCTCCTTGCCGTTCCAGGTCACCGGCTCGCCGTTCATGAACGGCTTGATCATCCGGAGCGAGGCCTCGAACTCGGCCATCTTCACCGGCTGCTGGTTGATGTAGCGGCGGGCCGAGTCCCCGCGGCCGATGCCCATGAACATGCGGCCGCCGGAGATGTCGTGCAGCGTCGCGTAGCCCGACGCGAGCACGGTCGGCTCGCGCGTCCCCGGGTTCGTGACGCAGTGCCCGAACCGCATGCGCGTCGTCGCCTGCAGTGCGAGGGTGAGGAGCGGGAACGACTCCTGCCAGAGCACGTGCGAGTCGTACGTCCAGCCGTGGTCGAACCCGTTCCGCTCCGCGAGCTGGAACAGCTCGACGAATCGGGTGGACGGCGGGTCGGGCAGGACCGTGACCCCGAACCTGAGTGCCAAAGCAACCTCCTCGCTCGCTGACCTTGGGTGATTGTCGAGGTTTTCCGTCGACTGCGCCAGTCCTGCCGGCGCAGGCGTAGGCTGCGCGGCAGTGGGGAACCTCCGCGCCTCGGTCGCCGGCGCCGTCGTCGTCGCGGCGACGGGCTGGAGCTTCGGCAACATCGGCCCTGCCGCCGACGTCCTCCGTGACGCCTACGGCACCGGTCTCGGGATGATCGGGCTGCTGATCTCGGCCGTCGTGCTCACGCACACGGCGATGAACATCCCGGCCGGGCGGATGGTCGACGCCGTCGGGGCGCCCCGGATCGTGCTCGCGGGCTGCGCGATCCTCCTGCTCGCGAACGTCGTCGCCGCGACGTCGCCGAGCCTCGCCCTCGGGATCGCGATGCGGTGTCTCGCCGGTGTCGGGACGGCGATGGGCTTCGTCGCCGCCACCGACTACGTCCGCGTCGTCACGCGATCGCCGTTCGCGCAAGGGATCGTCGGCGGCGCCGCCTTCGGCGGCGCGGGGCTGTCGCTCGCGATCGTGCCGCTGCTCGACGGTCTCGGCTGGCGCGCGCCGTACCTCTCCGCGGCGGTTGTCGCGGTGATCGCCGGGGCGGTGTTCTCGGCCGCCCCGATCCGGGGGTCGGCCCCGGCGAGGTCGGGGCGCCGGCCTGCGTCGCTCGCCTCGCTGCTCAACGACCGCGGGCTCTACCGCCTCGGTGTCGTGCACGTCGGCTCGATGGGGACGAGCCTGGTCGTCGGGGCATGGGTGGTGACGCTGCTGACACGGGAGGGCGATCTCGGCACCCGCGCGTCGGGCCTCGTCGGCTCGCTCGTGCTCCTCCTCGGGCTCGTCACGCGACCCGCCGGTGGTTGGATCCGGCATCGCCGGCCGGACAGGATGCGCGCCGTCGTCCAGCTGAGCCTCGCCGCCGTCGGTCTCGCAACCGTCGCGCTGTCCCTGTCGCCCCCGCTCCCGCTCGCGATCCTCGCCTGCTCCGTCGTCGGCATCGCGGCCGGGCTGCCCTTCGCCGTCGCGTTCGACGCGGCGGCCGCGCTCCGCCCCGAGGCGCCGGCCGCGGCGGTCGGGCTCGTCAACATGCTCGCGAACCTCTTCGTGCTCGTCACGGCCCCGATCGTGGGGGCGTTGTTCGGGCTCGGCTGGGCAGGACAGGCCGCGCTTGCGGCCATCGGCGCCCTGACGGCGCTCGGCGCGCTCATCGTCCCCTCCCGTCGCGGGCTCGGGCTCGCGCCCTGAGGGCGCGCGGGCTGCGGGTCGCGTGAGATCCTGTGCACGTGAGCGAGACTGCCCCCCGCACGCTTTCCGACGCCGCCTCGAGCGCAGACCGCCAGCTCGCCGCGATCATGGCCGTGAGCCGGGCGGTGGCGGAGGGGGGCGAGCTCGACGAGACGCTCGATCACATCGCAGAGGCGTCCGCCTACCTCGCAGGCGCGAACGCGGCGGCCGTGTTCCTCCGCACCTCGGAGTCGGGGGACGGCCTCGCGCTTCGCGGACAGCACGGTCTGCGCCCGGAGTTCCGCGAGCGCCTCGCGACCGGCCTGCCGCCCCGCGTCGGGGAGGGCGTCACGGGCATCGCCGTCGCCACCGGCGAGATCCTCGCGAGCGAGGACGTAAGGCGCGACGAGCGCCTCGACCCGTGGCGGGACGTGCTCGCCCACGAGACCTTCCGTAGCTTCATCGCGTTGCCGCTGATCCTCCACGACGGCCGCGTGATCGGCGCGCTTCTCGTCTATCGGGACGAGACGGGCATCTGGGACGAGCAGGAGCAGGTCTTTCTCGCCGCGCTCGCCGATCATGCCGCGATCGCGACCCGCACCGCCAACCTCCTCGACGAGACGCGGCGACAGGTCGAGGGCCTCTCGCTGCTCGTGCGCTCGCTGCGCGCACAGGGGCACGAGCACTCGAACCGGCTGCACACGATCTACGGCCTCCTCACCCTCGGCGAGGTCGAGCAGGCCCGCCGCATGATCGGCGCGGTCGAGGAGCAGTACCACAGCTCCTACGCCCACGTCACCGCCCGGATCGAGAACCCTGTCCTCGCCGGGTTCCTCGTCGCCGAGGCGGGGATCGCGCGACTCTCGGGGATCGAGCTCCGCGTCGACCGGCGCAGCCGCCTGACCACCCTGCCCGGCGGCCTCTCCGACCTCGACGCCGTCACGCTCGTGGGGAACCTCCTCCACAACGCGGTCGACGCGGTCTCGGAGATGCCCGCCGGGCGCCGCAAGGTGACGCTGCGCATCCTCGAGCGTCCGCGGTCGCTCTCGATCGTCGTCCGCGACCGCGGCCCCGGAGTCGACCCGGCGTTCGAGCGGCGCATGTTCGAGGCGCACACGAGCACGAAGGAGGGCCACTCGGGGATCGGCCTCGCGCTCGTGCGCGGCATCGTGCTCCGAGCGAACGGCACGATCGCGGTCGCCCGGCCTGCTTCCGGCGGGCTTGAGGTGACCGTCGAGGTGCCGCGCTAGTGGCCGCGGGCGGGGAGAGGCGTGCGCGACGGCCGACCGCGGCCTGGAAGGTGCTCGTCGTCGAGGACAACCCCGACGTCGCCGCTCTCCATGCGCGGCTGATCGACGAGGGGCCGCAGTTCCGCGTCGTGCACACGGCGCCGAACGGGGAGGCGGCCTACCGGGCCGTGCAGCTGCTGCAGCCCGATCTCGCGATCGTCGACCTCGCGATGCCGGGCGGCGACGGGCTCTCGTTCGTCCGCCGCGTCCGCCGCGAGTCGATCCCGCTCGAGGTGATCGTCGTCACCGCCGCCCGCGACGCTGCGTCCGTTCGCGAGGCGATGCACCTCGGCGTCATCGACTACCTCGTGAAGCCCTTCGCGCCGGATCGCATGCGGCAGGCGCTCGCGGCCTTCGCGTGGCGGGCCCGGGCGTTCACGCGCCCCCAGCTCGCGCAGGAAGAGGTCGACCTCGTTCAGGCCTCGGGCGCGACACGACTGCAGCGGCTGCCGAAGGGGCTCCGGCGCCAGACCCTGAACGCGATCCGCCAGGTGCTCGTCGGGGGCGAGACCCTGACCGCCGACGAGGTCGGCCGGCGCGTCGGCGTGGCGCGCGTGACGGCGCGCCGGTACCTCGAGTACCTCGAGGTGACCGGCGTCGCCGAGGTCGAACGCGAGTCGATCGGGCCGGGACGGCCGCGGAACCGCTACCGCTGGGCGGGCGGTGAGGGCTGACGTCCCTTCCGCAGGTTGCGAAGCGAGACCGCATCGCCGGGCATCGTCTCGAACGTCGCGGCAGCAGCAAGCCGGACGACCACACGGTGCCGGCGCACGAGAGAAGACGAGGAGGCGGCCATGCCCGGGTAGTCGACCCGTGCACGACCTGAACGTCAGTGGCCGGCGACCCAGGCGATCGTGCGATCCGCGAGCCGATCGAGCGCGCGCACCGACAGCTCGAGGTGCTCCACTTTCGTGTCCTCGAGCCGCGTGTGCGAGAGCCCACGCAGGCTCTGGACGAACAGCATCACCGTGGGAACACCAGAGCGGGCGACCTCGGCGGCGTCGTGCAGCGGGCCGGACGGCAACCGGTGCGAGGTGCCGGCGACCTCGCGGACGGCCTCGTCGCACAAGCCGATCAGCGTCTCGTCGAACGGGATCGGCTCGATCCCCCAGACTCGGTCCCACGCGACGTCGATCCGCTCTTCCTCCGCGAAGCGCCGGCTCGCCTCCTGCGCGAGCCGTAGGAGCTCCGCCAGCTGCCCCGCGTCGAGGTGACGCTGGTCGAGGAGCTGCTCCGCCGTCTCGACGACCGAGGTGACGATGCCCGGCTTGCAGACGACGTTCCCCGAGGTGCAGACGGCGCCGCCGCCGACCTGCGCGGCGATCTCGCGGATCGCGAGCGCCAGCTTCGCTGCGCCCGCGAGCGCGTCGCGGCGCTGCGCCATCGGCGTCGAGCCCGAATGCGCCGCCTGGCCCGTCCACGTGATCCGGTGCCGCTCGACGCCGAACGTGCCGAGCACCGGGCCGAGCGGGAGGCCGAGCGACTCGAGCACCGGGCCCTGCTCGATGTGGAGCTCGAGGTACGCGGCGGCGCTCTTGAGCTGGCGGCGCGCGTCCGTCATCCGGTCGACGTCGACCCCGTAGGCTGCGAGCGCGTTGGGCAGCGCGACCCCGTCCCTGTCCACGAGCTTGCGCAGCTCGGCCTGGTCGCGCATCGAGCCGCACGCCGCCGAGGAGCCGAGGAGCGAGCGGCCGTAGCGGGCGCCCTCCTCGTCGGCCCAGTCGACCAGCCGGACGGTCACGGGCGGCGTCCCCTCCTCCGCGAGGCGGCGGACCACCTCCGCTCCGGCGAGGCAGTTGAGGCAGCCGTCGAGCCAGCCGCCGTTCGGCACCGAGTCCATGTGCCCGCCGATCAGCACCGCGCGCTTCGAGGCGCCGCGCAGCGTGAACCAGTCGTTCCCGGCCTCGTCGCGCTCGTGCTCGACCGGGAGGCCGGCGAGCGCGTCCGCCAGGATCGCGCGGCCGCGCGCCCACGTCTCCGTCCAGGCGACGCGCTGCGCGCCGCTCTCGTCCCCCGTCTCGGCACGCAGCCGCTCGAGGTTCGCGACGACGCGTGCAGGGTCCAGACCCACGGCGGGACCGTAGCCGTTCTTCCGGGTGATGGAAAGTCGGCGACCCGGCGCTACGATCGGAGTTGAGACCCATACCGGGAGGAGCGACGCATGGCCACGATCGAGACGAACCCCAACCTCGGCGCGCAGATCGCCGCCGACGCCAAGGAGTACGTCCTCTACTCGTGGTCGGTGCAGAACGCGATCAACCCGATCGCCGTCGCGGGCGCCGAAGGCCGCCACTTCTGGGACTACGACGGCAAGCGGTACCTCGACTTCGCCTCGCAGCTCGTCAACGTCAACATCGGGCACCAGCACCCCAAGGTCGTCCAGGCGATCAAGGAGCAGGCGGACAAGCTGTGCACGATCGGGCCGCCGATGGCGAGCGAGTCGCGCTCGACCCTCGGCCGCCTGCTCGCCGAGGTGACGCCGGGCGATCTGCACGTGTCGTTCTTCACGAACGGCGGCGCCGAAGCGAACGAGAACGCGATCAAGCTCGCACGGCTCGCAACCGGCAGGCACAAGATCATCGCGCGCTACCGCTCCTACCACGGCGCCACGAACGGCGCCGTCACGCTCACCGGCGACCCGCGCCGCTGGGCCGTCGAGCCGGGCATGCCCGGCGTCGTGCGGATGTTCGACCCGTACACCTACCGCTGCCCCGCCGGGCATCCGAATCCGTGCCCGGTCTGCTCGGGCGCGCCCCACCTGGAGGAGATCCTCCAGTACGAGGGCGCCCACACGGTTGCGGCCGTGATCCTCGAGACCGTGACGGGGACGAACGGGATCATCGTCCCGCCCGACGGCTACCTGCAGTCGATCCGAGAGGTCTGCGACCGCCACGGGATCCTGCTCATCTGCGACGAGGTGATGGCCGGCTTCGGCCGCACCGGCAAGTGGTTCGCGTGCGAGCACTGGGACGTCGTCCCCGACATCCTCACCGTCGCCAAGGGCATCAACTCCGGTTACGTGCCGCTCGGGGCGATGATCGCACGCGGCGAGCTGGTCGACAAGGTGCGCGGCCAGTTCTTCCCCGGCGGGCTGACGTATGCAGGCCACCCGCTCGCCTGCGCGTCGGCGATCGCCTCGATCGAGGCCTTCCAGGAGGAGGGCATCGTCGAGAACGCCGCCGCGATCGGGGAGTACTTCGGCGCGGCGCTCGCCGAGCTGCGGTCGCGCCACCCGTCCGTGGGCGAGGTGCGCGGCAAGGGCTGCTTCTGGGGCCTCGAGCTCGTCAAGAACCGCGAGACCCGCGAGATGCTCGTCCCGTTC
>VGCB01000152.1 GCA_016870235.1 Actinomycetota bacterium
CCCGTTCGCGCCGACGCGGTAGCGAGCGGCACCGCCGCGGCGCACCGGTCGCACGACGAGCGCCGGGCCGGTGTCGCGTGGACACGGCCCGGGCGCTCGCCGGTCGATGAGAGCGATGCCGGACGCAGCTACCGCCGACTGCGTGGCGCGAAGCGGCCGTCGGAGGCGCGCTCGAACACGCGACCGGCGCGCTGCTCGAACCACCCTGCGCGCACGGGCCCGCGCGGCCGGTCGAAGAGCGGCACGTAGGGCTTCAGGTCGAGCACCGGCGTCCCGTCCAGCAGGTCGCTGCCTGCCACCGTGATGCCATCCGGGTCGACGGAGAGGAGGGCGCAGAGCGACAGCCCGATGGGATTCGGCCGGTGGGGCGAGCGCGTCGCGAGCGTGCCGCGGCGCCGGTCGTCGAGGAACGGCTCGACCGTCTCCTCCCAGCCCGCGGACTCGTGGAGGTGGCTCACGACCCAGACGTGCGAGAACCCGTCGAGGTCGACGAGGCAGCCGCGATGCGGCTCGCTGAGGACGATCCGTGTCGGCCCGTGGTCGTCCGCGAGCGGCTGCAACGGCATCCCCTCGAGCGAGGCGTGTGGCGATCTGACCGTCCCGATCGCGTAGTACGTGACCGGCTCGGCCGCCCGGCGCTCGATCAGCGCCTCCACGAACGCGCGCGCGGAGCGGGCGTTCGCGAGCCGCCAGAGCGCGGTCGGCTCGCCGCCGTCCGTGCCCCCGGCCGTCTTCGCCAGCAGCCGCTCGCTCCGCTCGAGCGCCCGCAGCTGCCGCTCGAGCAGCGGTGCGACCTCCTTCCTCGACCGCTCGAGGAGCCGGAGCTTGAGCAGCAGCTCCGTCCGGAGATCGCGGACGTGCCCGACGGGTCGGGCAAGCCAGCGACGGAGGGCACTGCGGCCGCTCCCCGTGATCGCCACGGGAGTGCGGTCCGGCCCGGCCCGGCTCGGCGCGGGCGCGAGGTCGGCGACGTACCCGTGCGATCGGAGCGCGGCCAGGGCGCGGTAGACGAGCGGCCGGCTCACCGACCAGATGCGACCGAGGTCGCTCTCCGACGAGAGCTCCCTGGCGACGCCCCAGCCGTGGGCCTCGCGCTCCGCGACGACGCCGAGCACAGCCCACTCGGTCAGTGAGAGCTCGGTGCGGGCGGGGCGTGGCATCCGCATGTAGGCTAGCCGCTGGTAGTCAATATGTTTCTACTCGTGCGTTCCTCCCTCCGTGCCGCCGCCCTCGCGCTGCTGCTCGGCGGTGCCCTCCTCGCCTTCGCCGGGAGCGGCGTCGGTGGTGCGCGCGCCGACCGGCTGACGGTGTTCGCCGCGTCGTCGCTGACCGGGGCCTTCGAGGCCCACGATCCGGGCGCGCGCTACAGCTTCGGCAGCTCCGGCACGCTCGAGACGCAGATCCGGCTCGGCGCGCCCGCCGACCTCTTCGCGTCGGCGAGCCCCCGGAACACGCAGCGCCTCTTCGCAGAGGGGCTCGTCGACAAGCCTGTGGTCTTCGCCTCGAACCGCCTCGCGCTGATCGTCCCGCGCGCGAACCCCGCCGGGCTGCGAACGGTCGCCGACCTCCGCTCCAGGCCCGTCAGGCTCGTGATCGCCGGCGAGGCCGTGCCTGCCGGGGCGTACGCGGTCGCGGTGCTCGGCCGGCTCGGTCTGGAGGACGTGCTGGCCAAGGTCGTCAGCCGCGAGCCCGACGTCAAGGCCGTGACGGCGAAGGTGGCGCTCGGCCAGGCCGACGCCGGCCTCGTGTACGCGACCGACGTCCGCGCGGTGAGCGACAAGGTGCTAGTGATCCCGCTTCCGGCGCGGGCGCAGCCGGACGTCCGCTACGAGATCGCGGTCGTGGGGCGCTCGCCGAGGAAGGCGGCGGCGCGCGCCTGGATCCGTGGGCTCCTCTCGCCGCGCGGGCAGGCAGCGCTCCGTCGAGCCGGCTTCCTGCCGGTCCTGAAGGAGCCGTCGTAGACAGGCTCTTCAGAGGCGCCGTCGGGGTCGCGACCGGCGTTGCGCTCGCCTTCCTGCTCCTGCCGATCGTGGCGATCTTCCTGCAGATCCCGCCGGGCGACCTCGTCTCGGCGCTCGGCAGCGACGCCGCCACGGACGCGCTCCGCGTGACGGCGGAGACGACGGCGATCGCGATGGCGGCGATCCTCCTCGTCGGCACGCCTGCCGCCTACTGGCTGGCGACGCGGCGGTCGCGGCTACGGGACGTGCTCGTGACGCTCGTCGAGCTGCCGCTCGTGCTGCCGCCGGCGGTGGCCGGGATCGGGCTCCTGGCCGCGTTCGCGCGTCTCGGCCTGCTCGGCGGGACGTTCGACGCCCTCGGGCTCGAGATCGCCTTCACGAAGATCGCGGTGGTCTTCGCCGTCGTCTTCGTCGCGAGCCCGTTCTACGTCCGCACCGCGATCGCGGCCTTCGAGGGCCTCGATCCCGCGCTTCCCGGTGCGGCGCGCACGCTCGGCGCCGGGCCGGCGAAGGTCTTCCTTCGCGTGGCGCTGCCGCTCGCGGCCGGCGGGCTCGGCGCCGGCTCGGCGCTCGCGTTCGCCCGCGCCGTGGGCGAGTTCGGCGCCACGATCATGTTCGCCGGGTCGCTCCAGGGCGTCACGCAGACGCTCTCGACCGCGATCTACGAGCAGTTCGATGCCGATCTCGACGTCGCGCTCGCGATCGGCGCGCTGCTCGTGGCCTCCAGCGCAGTCACCCTCGTGTCCTTCAAGCTCCTCGTCCGATGGCGCTCCGACTCTCGTTCGCCCACCCTCTTCGCACCGTCGCCGCCTCCGTCGAGCTCGAGGTAGCGGACGGCGAGACGGTCGCGCTCGTCGGCCCCTCGGGGGCCGGGAAGACGACCGTGCTGCGCGTGATCGCGGGGCTGCTGACGCCGCGGGAAGGACGCGTCGCGCTCGGCGACCGCACGTGGCTCGACACCGTTGCCGGCGTTGACCTCCCGCCCGAGCGCCGCCGGGTCGGCTACCTCTTCCAGGAGTACGCGCTGTTCCCGCACCTCGACGTCCTCGCCAACGTCCGCTTCGGGGCTCGGAACGGGGGCACGGTCGAGCAGCTGCTCGAGCGGTTCCGGATCGCGCACCTGGCCCGCGCCCGGATCGGGGAGCTCTCCGGGGGCGAGCGTCAGCGCGTCGCGCTCGCGCGGGCTCTCGCGACCGATCCGGGCGTGCTGCTCCTCGACGAGCCGCTGTCGGCGCTCGACGCGCACACGAAGGCGGCCGTCCGGCTCGAGCTCCACGAGCTCCTGCGCGACCTCGCGCTGCCGACCGTGCTCGTCACCCACGACTTCGAGGACGCCGCCGCGCTCGCGGATCGGGTCGGCGTCGTCGTCGACGGGAGGATCCTGCAGCAGGGCACCGCGGCGGATCTCGTGGCCATGCCCGCGGATCCCTTCGTGGCGTCGTTCACCGGTGCGACGATCCTCGAGGGCGTCGCCCGACCCGGCCCGAGCGGGCTCACCGAGGTCGTCCTCGACCGCGGCGGCACCGTCTGGAGCACCGACCCGGGCGCCGGGCGCGTGGTCCTCGCCGTCTACCCGTGGGAGGTCTCGCTCTCGCGCGATCTGTCCGGCGACTCCGCCGTCAACCACGTCCGCGCGCCGATCGTGACGCTCGTGCCCGTCGGCAACCGGGTGCGGGCGCGGGTAGGGCCGCTCGTGGCCGAGGTGACTACCGCCTCCGCCGAGCGGCTCGGCCTCGCGGTCGGCGAGGTGGTCGTCGCGTCGTTCAAGGCGACTGCGACGCGGGTGCTACCGCTGTAGTGCCGCTGCTGCAGCGAGCGCGTCCTCGCTGCGTGTCCGACGCCGGCTCGACGCTCCGCCCCGCCCGAGGGACACGCCGCCGCACTGGCGCCCGCGGGCGGTCGCTGACCGAGGCGGTCAGCGCGTGCCGACCGCTTCCCGGAGGCCCTGGAGGTAGGAGGTCACGTCGGCGGACGTCGTCACCTCGGCATAGCGGCGGTGGACGTCGCGCAGGTTCGACTCGTGCGCGTCGCGGCCCTGGTCGCCGACGCACTCCTCCGGCACGATCGTCCGGAAGCCGTACGAGAAGGCGTCCACGATCGTCGCCCGCACGCAGCCCGACGTCGTGCAGCCGGTCACGATCACCGTGTCGCGCTGGAGCGCCGTCAGCAGCGAGATCAATGGCGTCCCATGGAAGAACGACGGCCACTTCTTCGGCAGCAGCGTGTCCCCGTCGTTCCAGAGCCGTTCATCGACCTGCGCCCAGCGGGAGCCGGGCGTGATCTCGGCGCAGGACGGCAGCTTGATCGTCCAGTGGCCGAGCTCCTTCTCGTCCTTCCACTCGAGGACCGTGTGGAACACCGGCACCCCCGCCGCCCGCGCGACGCCGAGGAGCTCGGCCGTGTTCACGGTGGCGCGCTCGATCAGCTCGGCGCCGCCGAAGGCGAAGCTCGGATCGGTGAAGGCGTACTGGAGGTCGACGACGAGCACGGCAGGGCGTGCGCCGGGCTCGATGCGGGCCTGGCCGTAGCCGCGCTTCACCCAAGGGTCGGTTGTCGGGTCGAGCTCGATCGTGATCGCAGGCTCCTCTCTCAAGGGGTGTCTCGCAACGTTAGACCGGAACCGCTCTTCGCACCATGCGTGCTGAAGCAGGCGTCAGAACGGAGCGACGCCCGCCACCTCGTAGACCTTGAAGTCGAGTGGCCCGGCAAGGGCCTCGGAGAAGAACGCGAGGAACTCGGCGACGTGCGCGGTCGCGAGGTGCGCATCGAGGTACGCCCGGCTCTCCCACTCCTCGAAGGCGTGGAGCACCTGCGGTCGCTCGACGTCGCGGTAGAAGGCGTACGAGATGCACCCGGCCTCGGCGCGGGTTGCTGCGTGGAGGTCAGGCAGGCGATCGAGCGCCTCGTCGATGCGTTCCTCGTGCAAGGTGGCGGTTCCAGCGACGATGATCATGGCCTCTCCTCTTCCCGGGATTTGCGCTGGCGCCACTCTTGCAGACCTCACCGCCACGCGCCGAAGCGTCGTTCAGCCGAGGATGTCCCGTTTGCCGTGGATTTTCGGCGGCGGTCCGGGTGTGATGGTCAGGCATTGTCGAGGATAGTGGTCTCCTTGGTCGGGGTGTGTGCGGCGTCGGCGTGACGGCGGGTGTCGTTCTCGCGTTCGATTGCGATGATGAGGGTGGCGAGGTCGCGGTAGCCGATGATCTTCCGAAACTGCCGTTCTGCTTCGAGCATGTCGGCGGCGGTCCAGCGCAGTGCCGTCTCCCCGGACGACCAGCGCTTCACGTTGCGTTGGGTGCGGCGGACGATCTCGAGCATCGACTCGCACGGGTTGGTGCTCTCGAGCGTGCGCTTCAGCGAGCCGGCGGCGCCGGGGTAGCCGCGCTCGAGCTCGCCGGCGAGCGCTCGCAGCTGCTCGAGCGTGCGACCGTGATCATCGACCGCCCACGCCCGCCGCAGCCGCAGCTTCACGGCCGGCCGCTTGCGCTCGGGCAGCTGGTCGAGCACGTTCCGTTCCTTGTGGCGCAGACAGCGTTGGACTGGCGCCTGGTCGAAGACGGTGCGGATCGCCTTCCGCAGCGCCTTGGCGCCGTCGATCACGAACACGATTCCCTGCTCGGGGTCGAGGCCGCGCTCGACCAGGTCGGAGAGCAGCGCGGTCGCGACGGCCGCGTTCTCGGTCGAGCCTTCCCAGAGCCCGAGCGGGATCTTCACGCCCTCGGTGGTGATCCCGAGCGCGACCACGCAGCAGCGGCCCTGCAGCTCGAGGCCGTCGATCATCATCACCGCCAACCTGACGTCGTCGAGGCGGCGGCTCATCAGCTCGGACAGCGCCGCCCACGTCCGCTCGCTGAAGGTGCGCGACACCGACGAGCGCGACATCGACCGCTGCTTCGCCGCAACCTCGCTGCCGACCGGTTCACCCGTACACGCGTAGCGGCGCGTCGAGACGCTCGCCAGCATCCGCTCCACCACCACCCGCGCAAGCGCGTCACGGGAAGCGAAGTGCCCATAGGTCCGCAGCCGCACCTCCTCGCGACCGTCGGTGCTGCGGACTCGCGGCCGCTCGACCGCGAGCCGGCGGCCACCGAGCGTCACCTCGCCGACCTCATGGCCATGACGCACCGCGACCCGCCCCGAGTCGTGTCTGCCCTTCGGCCCGACAACCTCGACGACCTCCTCCTCGAGCAGTTCGGCGAGGACGCCGAAGCCGACGCCGACGCTCAACGCGAGCAGCCCCTCCTTCGCCGAGCCCACCAGCTCGCCGAGCGCCTCCTACACGCGCGGCGGCAGCGCCAGCTCCTCGTGTCCAACCTGCTTGAGCAATACGGTCTTCACGGCGGTTCCTCCTCTCGATCTTCGACGGATCGCCCACCACGCTCCCAAGCGGAGCGGACGGGCCGGAGGGACCGCCGACCTACGAAGTTCTACGAGCTACGGGACAACCTCACACCAACGGGCTGTTGCGCCAGTACTTCCCCAAAAGGAACAGACCTTGCGCGCTGGAGCGCCGACGAGCTCGAGGCCGTCGCCGCGACGCCCAACAGCCGACCGCGCAAGACGCTTGACTGGCGAACGCCGGCCGAGGCTTTCAATAGGTACTTACGATCAAGTCAACAACCAAGTGTTGCGACGACCGGTTGAGTCTGGGCTGCGACCCTTGGTCGGAGTGGTGGATCGCGCCAGCGGACCGCATCTGGCCGCGTGGCCGGGCGTCGAGCTCGCGTTCCGCCAAGCCCTCGCGCTGCCGCTGCACTCGCAGTTCACCGACGCCGACCTGGACCGGGTCGTCGCGGGCGTGGCGCGGTTCGCCTGACGATGGTGGGCCGCCGGGTCGGGCGGGCGGCCGACGCATCGCGGCCGCGGCGTCAGACGACGAACGCGTGCCGCCAGCGCCTGACGATGCGCCACTGGACGAGCACGATCGCGACCGTGACGACGAACATGCTCACCGTCGCCGCCGCG
>VGCB01000153.1 GCA_016870235.1 Actinomycetota bacterium
CGTGATCGCGGCGACGCTCTTCTGCGCCGGGCTCGTCTACGCGGCCGTCCGGCTCGACGGCCCGACCGGCGCGTTCGACCGCGCGCTCGACGCCTTCCACCGGGATCCCGAGGCGACGCCTGACGACCTCTCCGGGAGGCTTCTCTCGGTCTCGGGGCACGGGCGGGCCGACTACTGGCGCGTCGCCGCCGGGATGGTCGCCGACCATCCGCTCCTGGGGGCGGGGGCTGCGACCTTCAACCGGAACTGGCTCGCCGACCGCCCGGTGCCGCACCAGGCGCGCGACGCGCACAACCTCTACCTGGAGACGGTGGCGGCGCTCGGCCCGATCGGCCTTGCCGTTCTCCTGCTGGCGCTCGCGCCGCCGCTTGTCGCCTTCGGCCGTGTTCGCGGCGACCCGGTCGGGGCGGCGCTCGCGGGCGTGTACGCCGCCTTCCTCGTGCACGCGGCCGTCGACTGGGACTGGGAGATCCCGCTCCTCGCGCTCGGGGGGCTCGTCTGCGGGACAGGGCTCGTCGCGCGCGGACGGGTTCCCGGCGGCCCGACCGCGGTGCGTCTCCCGGGCCCGCTCGTGGTCGGGCTCGGATGTTGCGTCGTCGCGATCGGGCTTGCCGCCCACATCGGCAACAGGGCACTCGCCTCCGCACAGCACGAGCTGGCGACCGGGCGGCCCGAGCGCGCCCTCGCCCGGGCGCGGACGGCCCGGACATGGATGCCGTGGTCGGCCGAGCCCTGGCAGCTGATCGGACAGGCACACCTCGCCGCGGGCCGCGACGCGAAGGCGCGAGCGAGCCTCCTCGAGGCTGCGCGCCGCGACCCGGGAGCATGGTCGACGTGGCTCTCGCTCGCCTCGATCACTCCTTCGAGTGAAGCTGCGCTCGCCCGGGCGGAGGCCCTGAACCCGCTCTCCTCCACGGTTTCCGAGGTTCGCGAGGCCACCCGTACAGATCCTTAACAGGATCGTCATCGCGTCCTGCCGATGGCCGACTTGACTCGGACCATCCGTTGAGCACACACGTGCCCTGAACGAGGGGAGACACTCGATGAAGGCGAAGGAAGGCGGACGCGCCCGGCGCGTCCTCGGAGTTGCGACGCTCGCTGCGGCGGTGAGCGCCGTGCTGGTCGCGTTCGGCGGCGTCAACATCACCGGCGCGGTTGCGAGCCTGGCGCAGTACGGCTACGGCAACGACCGGGGCGCCGTCTCGGGCAAGAAGACGCTCGTCTGCCACAAGGGCAAGACGATCAAGATCTCGAAGAAGGCGCTCGGGAAGCACCTTCGCCACGGCGACGTCGAGGGCCCGTGCGCGAATGACGTTCGTGTTGCCAAGAAGGCGGCGAAGCTGAAGGCGAAGGCCGAGAAGCGGGCGGCCAAGCTGAAGGCGAAGGCTTCCAAGGCAGAGGCGAAGGCGGCGAAGCTGAAGGCGAAGGCCGACGAGCTGCAGCGCAAGGGCGTCGGCCCCGCCGTCTCGGACGACGACGATCACGAGCTCGAGGACGGCGACGATCGCGACGGCGGCAAGGGCAAGGGCAAGGACAAGGGGAAGGGCAAGGACAAGCGCTAGGCCTGCTCAACCCTCGTACGGCATCAGGCGAGCGTCCCATCCGGGGCGCTCGCCGTTCGTTCACGGGCGCGCCGCGTTCACAGGCTCGCGGCGGTCACGGGCCTCCGGCAGCGAGGACGGCGAGCGCCGCGAGCGGCGCGTCCGGCTCGTCGCCGTGGCGGAAGAAGTCGTAGACCTCGAGACCCCGCCGGACGAGCGCAGCGTCGGCGTCGACGATGGCGGAGATGGTGTCGGCGGCCCACGTCAGCTCGCGCCGGCGCAGGTAGCACCAGCCGGCGGCGCCGCTCTCGTCGCCGACCCGCACCCAGTCACGGGTCGCGAGGTGCGGCTCGACGCCGTCCCAGGAGGGGTCGCGGAGGTCGAGCGCGTAGCGGATCCCCGGGTCGGCGGAGCCGAGCAGGAGCTCGAGCCAGCCGTCGTCCCTCGGCGCCTCGTGCACGACGCGGACGCAGCCGAGCGCCGCGCCGAGGGCGCGGACGCGCTCCTCGAAGGCCTCGAGGCGGCGCTCGATCCGGTCGGGCGCCTTCACCGCGAAGCGGAAGCCCTCGGGCACCTGATCGGCCCAGCGCCGGAACTGCTCCTCCGAGGGCAGGCGGTACTTCGTCGCGTTCAGCTCGACCGCGGGCAGGCGCGCCGCGTAGAAGGCGAGGAACCCGTCGGGAGCCAGGTCGGCCGGGTAGAACCCCGGACGCCAGGACGGGTACGACCACCCGCTCGTGCCGGCGAGCAGGCGGCTCACGGCCTCCGCCGCCGGTAGTCGACGAACGCGAAGGCGAGGCCCGACTCCGACACGCCCTCCTCGCGGGAGACCTCCGCGAACGCGCTGCGATCCCAGGCCGGGAAGACGGTGTCGCCGACGACGTCGAGGCCGATCTCGGTGAGGAGCAGGCGGTCGGCCCGGGGGAGCGCGTCTGCGTAGAGAACGGCGCCGCCGATCACGAAAACCTCCGCCGCCTCCTGCGCCCGCTCGAGCGCCTCCGCGAGCGAGCCTGCCCGTTCGGCGCCCGCGGAGCCCCACGAGACGTCGCGCGTGACGACGATGTTGCGCCGGCCGGGGAGGGGTCGGAACCGCTCGGGCAGGGACTCCCACGTCCGGCGTCCCATCACGACGGGCGCGCCCATCGTCACCTCGCGGAACCGCGCCAGGTCCTCGGGCAGGTGCCACGGGATCCCGCCGTCTCGACCGATGACGCCGTTCGCCGCGACCGCGGCCACGAGCGTCACCACGGTCACACCGCGACCGGGGCCCTGATCGCCGGATGGTGGACGTAGCCGGCGACCTCGAAGTCCTCGAACGCGTAGTCGAAGACCGTCGGCGGGCGCCGGAGGAGGCGCAGCGTCGGGTACGGGTGCGGCTCCCGCTCGAGCTGCGTGCGCGCCTGCTCTACGTGGTTGTCGTAGACGTGGCAGTCGCCGCCCGTCCAGACGAGCTCCCCGACGTCGAGGTCGCACTGCTCCGCGAGCATGTGCGTGAGCAGGGCATAGCTCGCGATGTTGAAGGGGACGCCGAGGAAGACGTCGGCGCTTCGCTGGTAGAGCTGGCACGAGAGCCGCCGCCGCACGCCTGGCCCCTCGGCGGGCGCGACGTAGAACTGGAAGAGCACGTGGCAGGGCTGCAGCGCCATCGCGTCGAGGTCGGCGACGTTCCAGGCGCTGACGAGGATCCGCCGCGAGTCGGGATCGCGCCGCAGCTGGTCGACGACGCGGGCGATCTGGTCGATCGAGCCGCCGTCCGGGGTCGGCCAGCTGCGCCACTGGACGCCGTAGACGGGCCCGAGGTCGCCGTTTCCGTCCGCCCACTCGTCCCAGATCGTGACGCCGTGCTCCTGCAGCCAGCGGACGTTCGCGTCGCCGCGAAGGAACCAGAGGAGCTCGTACGCGATGGACAGGAAGTGCACCTTCTTGGTCGTCACGAGCGGGAACCCGGCGGCGAGGTCGAACCGCATCTGGTAGCCGAACACGCTGCGCGTGCCCGTCCCCGTGCGGTCGGCCTTCGCGGCGCCCGTCTCGAAGACGTGCCGGAGGAACGTCTCGTACTGGTCGGAGCGGGTCGCGACGATGCTCACGTCTCGACCTTAGCGAGGACGCTGGATAGTGTCAGCCGCGTCGCGCGCCACCAGCGTCAACCCGCGTGGCGATGCACCTCGACCTGCTCCGGCGCCAGGGGCGTCGAGCCGAGGATCAGGTCGGCCGCCTTCTCCGCGATCATCATCGTCGGCGCGTAGAGGTTCGCGTTCGTGACGGCCGGCATCACCGAGGCGTCGACGACGCGCAGGCCCTCGAGCCCATGGACACGCATCGTGGCCGGGTCGACGACCGCCATCTCATCGACGCCCATCTTGCAGGTGCACGAGGGATGGAGAGCGGTCTCGGCGTCGCGCCGGACCCAGTCGAGGATCTGCTCGTCGGTCTCCACCTCCGGCCCCGGCGAGACCTCGCCCCCGTCGTACAGGGCGAAGGCCGGCTGAGAGAGGATCTGGCGCGCGACGCGGATCGCCTCGGGCCACTCGCGCCGATCCTGATCGGTCGAAAGGTAGTTGAAGCGGAGGGCCGGATGGCGCCGCGGGTCGCGGGAGACGATCTTCACCGACCCGCGGGCGTCGGACGTCATCGGCCCGACGTGCACCTGGTAGCCGTGTCCCCCCTCCGGCTGCGAGCCGTCGTAGCGGATCGCGACCGGGAGGAAGTGGAACATGAGGTTCGGGTAGGCGACCTCGTCGTTCGAGCGGACGAAGCCGCCCGCCTCGAAGTGGTTTGTCGCCCCCGGCCCGTCCCGGAAGAAGAGCCAGCGGAAGCCGACCCACGGGCGATTCCGCCACTGGAGCGCCGGCGCCACCGACACCGGTTGTGTGCAGGCGTGCTGCACGTACACCTCGAGGTGGTCCTGCAGGTTCTCGCCGACGCCGGGGAGGTCGTGGACGACGTCGATCCCGAGCGCCCGCAGCTCGCCGGCGTTGCCGACGCCGGAGAGCTGGAGGAGCTGCGGCGAGTTGATCGCGCCGCCGCAGAGGATCACCTCGCGTGCGCGGACGGTCGTGGGGCCGCCGCGGCCGGCGATCTCGACGCCGACCGCTCTCGTCCCCTGGAAGAGCACGCGGTTGACGAGGGTGCCGCACCGGACCTCGAGGTTCGGCCGTCGCAGCACGGGGTGGAGGTACGCGCGCGCGGCGCTGAGCCGGCGGCCGCGGTGCACATTGCGGTCGAAGGCGGCGAACCCCTCCTGCCGGCGGCCGTTGACGTCGTCGGTCAACGAGTAGCCCGCCTCCTGCACGGCCGCGAAGAAGGCCTGGAAGAGCGGGCTCGTGGCGGGACCGCGCTCGAGGACGAGCGGCCCGTCGCCGCCGCGGTAGGCGTCGGCGCCCGCGAGGCACGTCTCCATGCGCTTGAAGTACGGAAGGCAGTGCGCGTAGTCCCACGTCTCCATGCCCGGGCCGGCGGCCCACTTCGCGTAGTCGAGCGGGTTCCCGCGCTGGAAGATCATCCCGTTGATCGAGCTCGAGCCGCCGAGCACCTTGCCCCGCGCGTGGTAGATGCGGCGCCCGTTCATGAACGGCTCGGGCTCGGACTCGTACCTCCAGTCGTAGAAGCGGCTGCCGATCGGGAAGGAGAGCGCGGCCGGCATGTGGATGAACACGTCCCACAGTGAGTCCATCCGCCCAGCTTCGAGGACGAGCACGCGCGTCGCCGGGTCGGCGCTCAGGCGGTTCGCGAGCGCGCAGCCCGCCGAGCCGCCGCCGACGATGACGAAGTCGTACGGCGCCGCCACCGTCAGCTCACTGACCCCGCCAGAAACTCAAGGCGAATATCATAAGGAATATCCAAGGAAAAAGAGTATCCAAATAACGTTTGAGCTACGCTCAAACGTTCGAGTCGGGGAAGGAGGCCTTGCGCCGCTCGATCCACTCGCGGAGCTCCGCGTCGACAGCGTCGTCGATCGGCGGCGGCTCGTAAGCGGCGAGCATCCGCTTCCACGCGGCGGTCGCGCGCGTGTCGGCGTCCTCAGCGCCCTCCGCCTCCCACTGCTCGAAGCTCGAGCTGTCGGAGAGGGGCGAGCGGTAGAACGCCGTCTCGAAGTTCGCGAGCGTGTGCGGGTGGCCGAGGAAGTGCGTCCCCGGCGCGTTCGAGAGGAGGGCGTCGATCGCCTGCCCGTTCTCGGAGAGGTCGACGCCGGCCGCGAACGCGTGCCACATCCCGAGCTGGTCGGCGTCGAGCACGAACTTCTCATAGCCCATCGTCAGCCCGCCCTCGAGCCATCCTGCCGCGTGCAGCACGAAGTTGGCGCCGGCGAGCATCGTCGGCTGCATCGTGTTCGCCGACTCGAACGCAGCCTGCGCGTCGGCGACCTTCGATGCGGTCAGGGCTCCACCCGACCGGAATGGGACGCCGAGCCGGCGGGCGAGCGCCGCCATCACGTAGAGCACGAGCGCCGGCTCCGGGGTGCCGAACGTCGGCGCGCCCGACTGCATGGACATCGACGAGGCGAAGGAGCCGAAGACGACCGGCGCGCCGGGCCGCACGAGCTGGACGTACGCCATCCCAGCGAGCGACTCGGCGAGGGTCTGCGTGCAGGTGCCGGCGACCGTCGCCGGGCTCATCGCGCCGGCGAGGATGAACGGCGTCATCATCACCGCCTGGTTCGCCTCGGCGTATGCGCGGGCGGCGCCGAGCATCGTCGCGTCCCACACCATCGGCGAGTTCGCGTTGATCAGGCTGAAGATCGCGCAGCTCTCCTCGAGCGTGTCGGCGCCGAAGAGGATCCGTGCCATCTCGACGGTGTCGCGCGCCCGGTCCGGGTGCGTGACCGAGCCCATGAACGGCTTGTCCGACAGCCGGATGTGCGCGTACACCATCTCGAGATGCCGCTTGTTGACGGGCAGGTCGACCGGCTCGCAGACGGTCCCGCCGGAGTGGTGGATCCACGGCGAGAGGTAGGCGAGCTTGACGAAGTTCCGGAAGTCCTCGATCGTCCCGTAGCGGCGGCCGCTCTCGCGGTCACGCACGAACGGGGAGCCGTACGCAGGCGCGAAGATCGTGCCGGCGCCGCCGAAGACGACGTCGTTCGCCCGGTTCCGCGCGATCTGGCGGAACTGCGCCGGGGCGGTCGCCTGGACGAGCGAGCGGCAGAGGCCGCGGGGGAAGCGCACGCGCTCGCCCTCGACGTCGGCGCCTGCATCGCGGAAGCGCGCGAGCGCGTCAGGCGTCTCGCGGAACTCGATCCCGACCTCCTCGAGGACGCGATCGGCGTTTCCCTCGATCAGCGCCAGGCCCTCCTCCGACAGCACCTCCAGGGGCGTCAGCGCCCGCGTCAGGAACGGCACGCGGTCGATCGCGGCGGCGAGGCGGG
>VGCB01000154.1 GCA_016870235.1 Actinomycetota bacterium
CTCGACCTCGCGGCGCTCAGCCCGCTCGGCGGCCACGCGGAACGCCTCCTCGTCCTCGGCTCCCTCGCGCTCGCCGGCGCCGCCGTGGTGCTCGGTGGGCAGACGCTGCGGAGGCGGGGAGCGCGTCGCGCCCTCGTCCCCGTCCTCGGTGGGCTCGGCGTGCTCCACCTGATCGGCATCGCGGCCAGGATCGGCGACGGAGGGTGGGAGGGACCGAGTGCCGCCGCCACCCTCCTCTTCCCGGGCGTCGCCTTCGCCGGTGCCTACGCCCTGTGGCACTGGACACCGCGCGCTCCCGTCGCGGCGCCTCCGTCGACGCGGGCGGCCGTCGTCGCCGCAGCCCTCGTCGTCACGCCGCTGATCGGCATCGCCCTCGGCTCCGGGCCCGATCGGCTGCCGACGGAGGAGGCCCGGCTCACGTCGCGGGCGACCGACGTCCACGACGTCGAGGCCGCGCGCTGGGCGGCCCGCGAGCTCGGGGCCGGCAACCGGATCGCAGTCTCGGGCGACGCGGCCGCCGTGTTCGCCGCCTACGGCGATCAGTGGACGATCGACGCCGGCCGCGGCGCCGCGAGCGCCCGGCTCGTGCCGCCCGCCGGGACGCCGGCCGAGCTCGAGACGCTGCGCCGTCGCGGCGTCCGCTACGCCGTCGTCGACAGGCGCGGAGCTCCGCGCGACCCTGAGACCCGGTCGGGAGCGTCACGCCCCATGCCGCCGGTCGCGACGGCGGGGACGAGCTGGGAGGACGTCGACGGCGTCGACCGCGTGTTCGACGACGGTGTGCTCGTCGTCTTCGACCTGAAACGGGGCACCGGTGGGTCGTGAGCTTCGCCGGCTGGCGCCGGCGGCCGTCGCCTTCGCGGCCGCCGTCGTGGTGCTGGCCGAGCCCTCGCAGCCGTTCCGGGGCCTCGCCGCGCTCCTCCTCGTCGCCGTGCTCCCCGGCCTGGCGCTGACGGCGGTCCTAACCAAGCGTGCGCCCTGGCCGGCGGAGCGCCTCGTCGTCGTGCTGGCGTCGAGCCTCGCCGTCGTGATCGGCGGCGGCCTTCTCCTCGATCGCCTGCCCGGTGGGCTGTCGGAGGGATCGTGGATCGTCCTTCTCGCGTACACGACGGTGGCCGTCGTCGGGATCGGAGCACTGCGGCCCGGCCGCGGCTACGTGACCCGGCGGCTGCGGCGGAGCGCGGTGCCACGACCGACCACGCGCCAGGCAGTGCTCCTCCTGGCAGCGGCAGGGCTCGCCGCGACCGCGGTCGGGATCGCGAAGGCAGCGGCCGAGGACGCCCGCGGCGCACAGCCGGTCGTGCAGCTCTGGATGCTGCAGGAGCGTGGGCCGGTGACGACGCGACTCTCGATCGGCGTCGACGCGATACACGCGCCGGAGGGGCTCTACCGGCTCGAGGTGCGAGCCGGGGACGGGGCGCCGACGGCGTGGCAGGTGCCGATCGACGGCCCGACGAACTGGCGCGCGATCGTGGAGCTCCCGCGCGGCGAGCGCCAGCGGGTCGACGCGCGGCTCTACGCCGAGACGGGCCCCGGCGACGCGGTCCGCCACGTCCGCCAGTGGGTGCGGTGAACGCGCCGCGTCAGCGCCCGACCCGGACCGGGTCGCCCACCCTGATCGACCCGGGAGCGGCGACGGTCGCATAGACCCCGAGCGGCGGCTCCCCTGCCGTGGTCGGCGCGCGATAGCCGAGCAGTGCGCGCAGCACGTCGTGATCGCGCTCGCGGGTGTCCGGATCACGGGCCATCAGGCCGCAGCGAGGGACGGGGTCGCCGATGCGGATCGCCGCCTCGCCGACGTCCACCTCGGAGCCGCTCCATGCGTCCTCCTCGTGAGCCGCGAGACCGGCGAGCTCGACCGTCATCCGGAAGCGCCGGGGATCGAGCCGGTCGAGGCCGAGCTCCCCTGCCAGGCGGGCGACGGAGCCGTCGCCGAGCACGGTGATCGGCCCGGGGCTGCCGATTCCGGCGGGCACGTGGAGCAGACGGAGCGGCCTGCCGGCGACGGTCGACAGCGCGTCCGCGAACTCCCCGCCGACGACGCGACCGGGAACGGGCCGGCCGGCATAGGCGTGCCCGTGGACGTCCGCGCCGAGCTCGACCTCGCCGGCGACGACCCCGCCGGGCAGGCGAAGCTCGAGCCAGCTGCCCTCTCCGCCCTCTCCGCGCCACCGTGCGGTCGCGGTCGCGAACGGGTCGAGGTTCGCGGCGTACAGCACGCGGTCGTCGGCGTCGGCGAGGACGAAGCGCCGATCCTCGACGACGCCGTCCGCGGCGAGCGTCAGCCGGTCGACCTCCTCGAGCGCGAACCCCTTCACCGGTGTCGACCGCAGGCGCGAGACGGCGATCGCGGGGGCGCTCACGGGGTCGCGCCCGTTCCGCCGACCCGCCTAGTGCGGCGTCTCACAACGTTAGACCGGAAACGATTGTTGTGAGACACCGCACTACCATGCTTGCTGCACGCCGGCCATGCCAGGACGGTACGGAGACACCGGACGGGCGTGATCCTAAAGCGGTCGCAGCGCGTTTCACCCGGTTTCGAGTGCAACACTGCGAGAAGCCGCACTAGACGACAAGGCTCACGAGCTTGTCCGGCACGACGATCTGCTTGCGCAGCTCCTTGCCGTCGACGTGCGCCCGGACGCGCTCGGACGCGAGCGCGATCGCGATCAGCTCCTCGCTCGGCGTCCCGGGGGCGACGGCGAGCCGGTCGCGCACCTTCCCGTTCACCTGGACGACGACCTCGATCGTCTCGCGGGCGAGAAGGCGGGAATCGGCCTCGGGCCACGGCTGCGTCCACAGCCGCTCGTGGCCGAGCCGTTCCCAGAGCTCCTCGGCGATGTGGGGCGCGTAGGGCTGGATCAGCGTCAGGGCCGTCTCGACGGCGAACCGCACCTCGCCGGCCCGCGCCGGGTCGTCCTTGACGCGGTAGACGTCGTTCACCAGCTCGAAGAGCGCCGCGACCGGCGTGTGGAACTGGAACCGCCGCAGGATGTCGTCGCTCACCTTGGCGATGGCGCGGTGCGCGGCGCGGATCAGCTCGCCGTCCGCGGGGATCTCGACCGGGCCTCGCTCGGCGACCTCGTGCGCCACCCGCCAGAGCCGGTCGAGCAGGCGCGCCGTGCCGTCGATGCCGGCGTCCTGCCACTCCTTGTCCGCCTCCGCGGGGCCCATGTAGAGGATGTACAGGCGCATCGCGTCGGCGCCGTACCGCTCCACCGCGTCATCCGGGGAGACGACGTTCCCCTTCGACTTCGACATCTTCGCGCCGAGGTAGTAGATCATCCCCTGCGTGAAGAGCCGGGAGAACGGCTCCCGGAAGCCGAGCAGCCCGAGGTCGTACAGCACCTTGGTGAAGAACCGCGCGTAGAGCAGGTGCAGGACGGCGTGCTCGATGCCGCCGATGTACTGCCTCACCGGCAGCCAGTAGTCGACGATCGCGCGGTCGAACGGCGCCCCGCTGTTCGCGGCGTCCGCGTAGCGCAGGAAGTACCACGACGAGTCGACGAAGGTGTCCATCGTGTCGGTCTCGCGCTCGGCAGGCCCGCCACAGCGGGGACACGTCGTCGCGACCCAGTCCTCGGCGGTGGCGAGCGGCGACCGCCCCTTCGGCTTGTAGTCCTCGACCTCGGGCAGGAGCACGGGGAGCTGGTCGTCGGGCACCGGCACCTCGCCGCACGCAGCGCAGTGGACGATCGGGATCGGACAGCCCCAGTAGCGCTGCCGCGAGAGCAGCCAGTCCCGCAGGCGGTAGCCGATCGTCGCCTCGCCGCGCCCCGACTCGGCGAGCCACGCGATGATCGAGGAGATCGCCTCCGGCGTCGGCAGGCCCGAGAACTGCGCCGAGTTGACCGCGCGCGCGGCGTCCGTCTTGTCCGTCCAGGGCAGCTCGGGCTCGGAGCCGTCGACCGGCTCGACGACCCGGCGGATCTCGAGGCCGAACCGCTCGGCGAAGGCGAAGTCGCGCTCGTCGTGGCCCGGCACCGCCATGATCGCTCCCGTGCCGTACTCCATCAGCACGTAGTCCGCGACCCAGATCGGGATCCGCTCGCCGTTGACGGGGTTGATCGCATGGCGGCCGGTGAAGACGCCGTCCTTCTCCTTCGTCTCGCGCTCGACCGTCGTCTGCGCGCTCGCCCGCTGCGCATAGGCCCGAACCTCCGCCTCGTGCTCCGAGCCCGCGACGAGCGCGGCGACCAGCGGATGCTCCGGCGCCATCACGAAGAACGTGGCGCCGAAGAGCGTGTCCGGGCGGGTCGTGAACACGGGCAGCTCCTCGCCGGAGCCCTCGACCGTGAACACGACCCGCGCGCCCTCGGAGCGGCCGATCCAGTTCCGCTGCATCGTCAGCACGCGGTCGGGCCACGACTCGAGCAGCTCCATCTCGTCGAGCAGCGCGTCGGCGTAGTCGGTGATCTTGAAGAACCACTGCGTCAGGCTGCGGGCCTCGACCTCCGCGCCGCAGCGCTCGCAGCGTCCGTCCTCGACCTGCTCGTTGGCGAGCACGGTCTGGTCGTTCGGGCACCACTTGACCGGCGCCTCCTTGCGATAGGCGAGCCCCTTCTCGTAGAAGCGCAGGAAGATCCACTGCGTCCAGCGGTAGTAGTCGGGCTCGCACGTCGAGACCTCGCGCGACCAGTCGATCGCCCAGCCCATGCGCTTCATCTGGCGGCGGATCGCCTCGATGTTGCGGTTCGTGATCACGCGCGGGTGGCCGCCCTCGCGGATCGCGGCGTTCTCGGCGGGAAGGCCGAAGGCGTCGTAGCCCATCGGCCGCAGCACCTTGAGGCCCTGGCGGCGGCGGATGTGCGCGAAGACGTCGCCGAGCGTGTAGTTGAACACGTGCCCCATGTGGAGCTCGCCCGACGGGTACGGCAGCATCTCGAGGATGTAGGTCGAGTCGTCGCCGCGGACGGCGCCGGGGTCCGGGTTCGCGACGACGAACGCCCGCTCGTCCTCCCAGGCCTGCTGCCACTTCGCCTCGATCGCCTTCGGGTCGTACCGCTCCATCTCTGCTGTCTCTTTCGTCTCCAGGAACAAAAAAGCCTCTCGGAAGGAGAGGCTCAGGGGGAGTCTGCACGGCTCTCACCGCGCTCGCTCCCTGGTCTATGCAAGAAGCTGCTGCACGTCGTCTCGAGTATATCGGCCAGGGTCGAGAGGTAGTGTTCCGAAGAGCGGATATCATTCTTCTCGATGTAGAGATATCCTCTTGGGATCGAAGCAGCTATCGCCAACCAGAAGACATCCCTCGCGATCGACCGTGAGAAGGTGGAGGAGGCCGCCCGCATCCTCGGCACGACCACGATGGCGGCGACGGTCGACGCAGCGCTCTGGGAGGTGATCCGCCGTGACCGCAGGCGACGGCTGATCGAGCGAATCCGCACGAGCGAACGTGGCATCGGCCCCTCGCCGGAAGAGCTCGATGAGCTCCGGACTCCGTGAGGCGACGTGATGGACGCGACGTTCCTCGCTGACACCTCGGCCTGGGCGCGCTGCAGTCTCGAGCCCGTCGAAGCGGTCTGGATCGAGCGGGTCGACGGGGACATGATCGCCATCTGTTCCCCTGTCAGGCTCGAGCTTGGCGTCAGCGCCCGATCGCGCTCGGACTGGGAGATGCTCATGGATGAGATGGATTCGATGCCGAGCGTCACCCTCGATCCGCCGGTATGTCGCCGATCCGAAGAGGTTCAGGGTCTCCTCGCAAGCACGGGCCAGCACCGAGGTCCGCGTCCCATGGATCTGCTCATAGCAGCCATCGCCGAGGCACACGATCTGACACTCCTCCACTACGACCGCCACTTCGACCTCATCGCCGAGGTGACCGGGCAGCCGATGGAGTGGCTCGCTCCCCGCGGCACGCTCGACTGAGCGCGACGGGATTGCGCGCGGGCCGGGGCCGAGTAGGCTTCGCCACGGAGGGCAGGCTCACACGAAAGGACTGGGAACATGGCGCTCGTCTCGATGCGACAGCTCCTCGACGAGGCCGCGAAGGGCGGCTACGGCGTCGGAGCGTTCAACGTCAACAACATGGAGCAGATCCAGGCGATCATGGAGGCCGCGCGCGAGACCGCGTCGCCCGTGATCATCCAGGCCTCGCGCGGCGCGCGCTCCTACACGAACGACACGTTCCTCTGGCACCTGATGCAGGCCGCGGTCGAGCTCTATCCCGAGATCCCGGTCTCGCTCCACCTCGATCACGGCAACGAGCCCGCCACGTGCATCTCGGCGATCGAGCTCGGCTTCACGAGCGTGATGATGGACGGCTCGCTCGAGGCCGACGGCAAGACACCCGCCTCGTTCGAGTACAACGTCGCCGTCACGAAGGAGGTCGTCGAGTACGCGCACGCGCGTGGGGTCACGGTCGAGGGCGAGCTGGGCACGCTCGGCGGGATCGAGGACGGGCACGGCTCCGGCGAGGTGCACCTGACCGACCCCGACCAGGCGGTCGAGTTCGTCGAGGCGACCGGCATCGACGCGCTCGCGGTCGCGATCGGCACGTCGCACGGCGCCTACAAGTTCTCGAAGGAGCCCGACGGCGAGGTCCTGAAGATGGACCTGATCAAGGAGATCCACCGTCGGCTTCCCGACACCCATCTCGTCATGCACGGCTCCTCGAGCGTGCCGCAGGAGCTCGTCGCCGAGGTCAACAAGTACGGCGGCGCCTTGAAGCCCGCGTGGGGCGTGCCGATGAGGGAGATCCAGCTCGGCATCCAGCACGGCGTGCGCAAGATCAACGTCGACACCGACTCCCGGCTCGCGATCACGGGCGCGATCCGCAAGGTGTTCGTCGAGTCGCCCGAGAAGTTCGATCCGCGC